>NZ_JBHXML010000012.1:0-139910 GCF_042720345.1 Kitasatospora sp. NPDC058478
CGAACGTGCTGTGGGCGCTCCTGCGCGACAACCGGATCTTCACCTCCGCCCCACCGGTCGCGCAGGCATCTTGACTTCATCATTGAGACTCCAGGGGCCGAACAGGCCTACGGGCGGACCGTACGGACTTCGACCGTCCGCCGGGCCGGGGCGCCGGGCAACCGGGCCGGGGCCGTTCGGGCGACGCGTCGAGGGCGGTGGAGGCGGGAAGCCCGGCGCGAACCGGTTCGCGCCGGGCCCGCGCTCGTTAGGATGAACGCGTGCCCCGCCGGCTACGGGGCGCGGCATCCGGAGGGAGTGGGCCGTCATGGCAGACGAGAGGCACGCCTCGGCGGCCGCGGAAGCGCCCGTCAGACGGCGCGGCCAGGGCGAGTTGGAGGCACAGGTGCTCGCTGTGCTCCAACAGGCGCCCGGCCCGGCCACCGCGGGGTGGGTCCAGGAGCGCCTGGAGGGCGACCTGGCGTACACCACCGTGATGACCATCCTGTCCCGGCTGCACGCCAAGAGCGCCGTCTCGCGGTCCCGTTCGGGCCGCTCCTACCTGTGGCAGGCCTCCTCCGACGCGGCCGGGCTGGCGGCCCTGCGGATGCGCCGGATGCTCGACGGAGAAGCGGACCGGGACGCCGTCCTGGCCAGCTTCGTGAGCGCGCTGCTCCCGCACGACGAGGACCTGCTGCGGGCGCTGCTGGACGCCGCGTCCGTCGATCCGGCAGCGGCCGACCGTGAGAGCTGACCCGTGGGCTTCTTCGTCTTCCTCCCGCTCATCCTGCCGCTGACCGCGGTGCCGATCGCGCGTCTCACCGAGCAGCACCTGCACCCGCGCGGTGCGGCCCGGTTGATGACCGTGATCAGCGCGGTGATGGCGGTGTGCAGTGTGCTCTGCCTCGGCCTGATCGGCGTGGTGGGCACCGCGCAGATCCCCGGCAACCCGCTGCCGGACAGCTGGTCCGACCCGGAGGTGCGGGCCGCGCTGCCGTACCACGAGACGTTCGGGACGGCCGCGATGTGGCTGCTGGTCCTGGTGGCCGCGGCCTGTGCCCGGACGGTCGGCCGGCACCTGCGGGTGCGCTCCCGGGCCCGGCGGGCGCTGACCGGGCTGCCGGCGGGGCCGGAGTCGGCCGGCGACCTCGCGGTGCTGCCGGACCGCAGCCCGTACGCGTACGCGCTGCCCGGTTCGCCGGGGCGGGTGGTGGTCTCCACCGGGATGCTGGCCGGGCTGCCCGAGGACGAGCGGGAGGCGCTGCTCGCGCACGAGCGGGCGCACCTGCGCCACCGCCACCACCGGTACCTGCTGACCACCCAGCTGGCCGCCTGCGTCAACCCGTTCCTGCGGCCGCTGCAGTACGCGGTGGCGTTCAGCGCGGAGCGCTGGGCGGACGAGGAGTCGGCCCAGGAGGTGGGGGACCGCCGGATCACCGCGCGGGCGGTGGCCCGGGCGGCCCTGGTGTCGCACGCGGCGCCGGCGCCCGGCTTCGCGGCCTTCGCCGCCCCCGCGCCCGCGCCCGGCCCGGTGCCGCGCCGGGTCGCCGCACTGCTCGGCCCGGTGCCGACGTCCCGCAACTGGCCCCCGGCGAAGACCCGGGCGGGCCTGGCCGCGATGGTCGCCGCGGCCGGTACGGCGGCGTCGGCGCTGTGCGCGCTCAACGCCGCCGTGGCCCTGCTGGTGGTGCTGAAGGCCGTCACCCCGCTGTAGATCAGGCGGTGGCGAGCGCGTCCAGGGCGGCCTCGGCGTCGGCCAGGGACTTCGCGGCGAGCGGCTGCAGCCCGGCCAGGGCGGGGATGTCGTCGGCGCGGGTGAGTTCGGCCGGGACGATGTGCAGGTGCTCGGCCGGGACGCCGAGCCTGGCGAAGTAGGCCCGCAGGTACGGGGTCTGGAAGTCGAAGGCCTCGCGCGGGGTGCCGGGGCCGTAGCCGCCGCCGCGGGCGGCCGCGACGACGACCCGGGTGCGGCGCAGCAGGCTCTCGCCGGTGGCCGGGTCGGTGTAGACGCCGGGGAAGCTGATCCGGTCGATCCAGGCCTTGAACACGGCCGGGACGGTGAGGTTGTACATCGGCACGCCGAGCAGCACGGTGTCGGCGGCGAGCAGCCGGTCGACCAGCGGGTGGGTGAGGGACCACTCGTGTTCCTCGTCCGGGCCTTCGGCGAGGGCGGCGACGTCGGAGGCCGGGATGGTCCCCTTGCGTTCGACGCGGCGGCCGAGCATGGCGTACCCGGTGCCGATCGCGGCGACCGGCTCGGCGGCGAGGTCCCGGTAGACGTACCGGCCGGCGGTGCCGTGCCGGGCGCGCCAGGCGTCGGCGAACCGGGCGGTCAGCGCGCGGCTGACCGAGTCGCCGAGGCTGATGCTGGAGTCCAGGTGCAGCAGGGTGGTGGTGGTCACAGCGTTCTCCCGTCACTTCGGTGCTGGGTGGATCGTCATCGGTGTGACGGGCGGGGCCGAGGAAAGGTGACCGATGGACCGGGACGAGGTGCTGGCGGCGCGGTTCGAGGCCGAGCGGGGGCGGCTGCGGGCGGTCGCCCAGCGGATGCTCGGGTCGACGGGGGAGGCGGAGGAGGCCGTCCAGGAGGCGTGGCTGCGGCTGGACCGGGCCGGCCCGGACGAGTTGGACAACCTGCCGGGCTGGCTGACCACGGTGGTGTCGCGGATCTGCCTGGACGTGCTGCGGGCCCGCGCGGTGCGCCGTGAGCAGGCGGCCGGCGACGCGCTGCCGGACGGCCTGCCGGATCCGGCGGCCGGCGCGGGGGCCGAGGGAGCGGATCCGGAGCGGGAGGCGCTGCTGGTCGACTCGGTGGGCCGGGCGCTGCTGGTCGTGCTGGATCGGCTGGGGCCGGCCGAGCGGGTCGCCTTCGTGCTGCACGACGGCTTCGCGGTGCCGTTCGAGCAGATCGCGCCGATCGTCGGCCGGAGCCCGGTGGCCGCCAAGAAGCTGGCCAGCCGGGCCCGGCAGCGGGTGCGCGGGGCGGCCGCGCTGCCGCCGGAGCGGCTCGCCGGGCACCGGCGGGTGGTGGAGGCGTTCCTGTCCGCCGCCCGGGGCGGGGACCTGGCCGCGCTGCTGGCGGTGCTGGCGCCGGACGTGGTGCGTCGGGCCGATCCGGCCGCGCTGCCGGCCGGGCGTTCCCTGGTGGCCCGGGGCGCGGAGACGGTGGCCCGGGAGACGACGGTGTTCGGCCGGCGGGCCCGGTTCGGCGCGGTGGCGCTGGTGGACGGGGTGCCGGGGATCGTGATCGCCCCGGGCGGGCGGTTGCGGCTGGTGCTGCGGGTGGCGGTGGCGGACGGCCGGGTGGCCGGCTACGAGGTGGTCGCCGACCCGGCCCGGCTGGCCGCCCTGGAGCTGGCCGTGCTGCCGGAGTGACCGGGTCGTGCCCCGGCCACTCCGGCAGCTCAGCCCTCAGCCGTCCAGCTCCTCCCGGAGCCGGCGGAACTCGGCGGCCAGCGCGTCCAGCGTGTAGTGCGCGTTGAGCCCGCTCGGGTTGGGCAGCACCCACACCGCGGTGTCGCCGATGCCCTCCGGCTGGCGGCCGATCGCGGCCCGCCGCTGCCCGAAGGCCGTCCGGTAGGCGCCGATGCCGAGCACGGCCAGGACGCGCGGGCGCAGCCGCAGCACGCGCTCGGTGAGCGCGGCGCCGCCCTCGCGCAGTTCCTCGGCGGTCAGTTCGTCGGCCTTGGCGGTGGTGCGCGGGGCGACGTTGGTGATGCCCAGGCCGAGCGCGGGCAGTTCGCCCTGTTCGTCCGGGCGGAACTGGCGCGCGGTGAAGCCGGAGCGGTGCAGGGCGGGCCAGAAGCGGTTGCCGGGGCGGGCGAAGTGGTGCCCGGTGGCGCCGGACCACAGGCCCGGGTTGATGCCGCAGAACAGCACCCGCAGTCCGGGCCCGGTGACGTCCGGGATGGTGGTGTCCTTGGCCGCCTGGAGCTGTTCGGCGGTGGGCTTCACGGGAGGGAGGGACTGGTTCGGCACCCGGCCAAGTCTGCCCGCTCCCTGATGAGCCGGGTACGCCGGTTCCGCAGCCGGCGCAGGCCCAACACCACCGCCGCCGCGTACGCCCAGCCCGCGAAGATGTCCACGATGAAGTGCTCGGCGCCGTACACCAGGGTGAACGCCATCGCGAGCGGATACGCGACCAGCAGTGCCCGCAGCCAGGGGCGGGCCGTCGGCCAGAAGAAGAACAGCAGCATCGCCGGGTAGGCGGAGTGCAGCGAGGGCATCGCGGCGACGTCGTTGGCGAACTGGCTGCCGTTCTCGACCAGCGAGTTGGCCTGCGGCAGCCCGCTGGTGGAGATCACGTCCCACACGACCCGGGTGAGCCCCGGCAGGTGGCCCTCCTGGGCGACCAGCCACGGCGGGTCGGCCGGGTAGAGCAGGTACGTGGCGAAGCCGGCGAAGGTGAGCAGCAGGTAGCAGGCGAGCAGTTGCCGGAACCGGTCGTGCCGGCGCCGCCAGAGCACCGCGAGCAGGACGAAGACCAGGAAGAAGTGCGAGAGGTAGACGACGGTCGCCGCGTAGTCGTACCAGTGCGGCGAGCCGGGCGTCCACAGCGCGTGCTGGAGCCGGACGGTCCAGGTCTCGCCGAAGCCGAGCACCTCGTCGGCGCGCAGTTGCGGCAGCCAGTGCGGGGCCCACGGGGTGTGCGCGCCGTAGCCGCGCAGCAGCGAGTACGTCCAGACCGCGGCCATCACCGGCACCCAGTCGCGCAGCACCAGCAGGAAGCCGCGGCGGCCGTGCCCGCTGTGCACGGCCGCCGTCAGCAGGGCACCGATCAGCCACAGGAACACCACGTCGTTGGCGAAGGCCATGCCCTGGGTGCGCAGGAACCAGACGAGCGCGGTCAGGTAGACCGGCCAGGCCAGCAGCCGGAGTCTCGACAGGCCGGTACGACGGGGGCGGGCGGTCAGGGGTCGCAGTCGCCCGGCCCGCGCCGGGGTGGGCGGGGCCGGGCTGAGCAGCTTGGTCATGCTCACCGAAACTACCAACGCAAACTTGGAGGACGCTGGGTGAACCATGACCGCCTCGTAAGAAAATCGCACAGCAGGGCCGCCGTTCTGACGGCGGAGCAGCGGGGTGACGGCCCCGTCATGAGACGAAGCCCAGCTCGTGCGGGGTGTAGTCCTCGGTGGTGAAGGGTCGAGGCACGGTCGGGTCCTCCTCGAAAGCCGGGCGGGCTACTTGCGGACGGTGTCCTGCAAGTTGAGGTCGTCGATCTTGTCCTGGATCTCGGCGAGCCTGCCCGGGCAGTACACCGAGAGCACGATCGCCTCGGCCCGCACCGCGTCGCGGTCGGACAGCACCGGCCGTTGGCCCGGCCCGTCGGCGCCGTTGGACATGCCGGACGTCCACTGCGCCTGGGTCAGCGCGTTCGACGGGTTCGCGCAGACGGCGCCGCCGTCCTCGCCCAGGGTGTGCACGATCTGGTCCCGCGCGGGCACCGGATAGCCGGCCGAACCCAGCGCCCGGGCGAGCTGCCCGGCCTTGCGGTCGGCCTGGTCGGTGGCGTGCAGCCGGGTGAACGAGAGCAGGCCGGTGATCAGCATCGCGACCAGCAGCCCGATCGCCCCGAGGTAGATCCAGCGGTGCCGGGAGGCCATCAGGCTCGTGGTCATGCCGCACCGCCCGCGGCGCCGCGCAGCTCGGCCGACTCCTGCGCGGCCAGCTCCGCCGCCGCCTCCGGGGAGCGCCAGCCGGGCTTGCGCAGCCGCAGGAACAGGTACGGGACCAGCAGGCCGAGGACCAGCAGACCGCCGCCGACGATCCCGATGTACGTCCAGACGCTGCCGCTGCCGAACTGCGAGGACGGTACGAAGCCGATCGCCATCGCGCACGCCGAGGCGAGCAGCCCGACCACGCAGATCGGCACCAGCGCCGGGGCCCGGTAGCCGCGCGGGTGGTCCGGCCGGGTGCGGCGCAGCCGGATCGCGGCGGTGAACATCAGCAGGTAGACGATCAGGTACACCTGCGTGGTGATCACCGAGAAGATCCAGTACGCACTGGAGACGTTCGGGATCAGCGCGTACAGCAGGGCGATCGCCGTGGTGACCACGCCCTGGGCGACCAGCAGGTTCTGCTGGACGCCCTCCCGGTTCAGCTTCTGCAGGAACGGCGGCAGGTAGCCCTCCTGCCGGGAGATCATCAACAGGCCCTTGGACGGTCCGGCCAGCCAGGTCAGCATGCCGCCGAGCGAGGCCGAGATCAGCGCCACCGCGATCACCGGGGTGAGCCAGCCGATGTCGAAGTACTGGAAGAAGGCGTCGAAGGCCTGCATCACGCCGGCCGTCAGGCTCAGCTCGCTGGACGGCACCACCCAGCTGATCGCCAGTGCCGGCAGGATGAAGATCAGCAGCACCATCGCGGACGCGGTGAACATCGAGCGGGGGAACTCCCGCGCCGGATCGCGCAGCGAGGAGACGTGCACCGCGTTCATCTCCATGCCGGAGTAGCTGAGGAAGTTGTTGACGATCAGCACCAGGCTGGCCAGGCCGGCCCACTGCGGCAGCAGGTGCGCGGAGTCCATCGGCGCGGCGGAGCCGTTGCCCTGGCCGAGGAAGACGAAGCCGAGCACCACCAGCAGCGTGCCGGGGATCAGCGTGCCGATCACCAGGCCCATCGAGGACAGGCCGGCCACGGCCTTCGTCCCGCGCGAGGAGACCCAGACGCCGGTCCAGTACAGCACCATGATCACCACGGCGGTGTACGGGCCGTTGCTGGCCAGCCTCGGGTTCACCACGTACGCGATCGTCGACGCCACGTACGCCAGCAGCGACGGGTAGTAGAAGATCGTCATCGCGAACTGGCACCAGACGGCGAGGAAGCCCAGCGGCTTCGACAGGCCCTCCGAGACCCAGCGGTAGACGCCGCCCTCCCAGCCGGACGCCAGCTCGGCGGAGACCAGCGCGGTCGGCAGCAGGAACACCAGCGCCGGGACGAGGTAGAGGAAGACGCAGGCCAGGCCGTAGACGGCCATGGTCGGGGCGGAGCGCAGGCTGGCCACCGAACTCGTGGTCATCAGGGCGAGCGTCAGCCAGGACATCCGGGGGGCGGTGACCACCCGGGCGGCCACCGAGCCGGTCCGCTCGCGGGTGGTCGGGGCGCCGGGGCTCCTCGGTCCACCGGGGCTCCCCCGGTCACCAGGGCCTCCCTGGCCGCCGGGGTCTCCCTGCTCACCAGGGCTGCTCGGGTCACCGGACCTGCTGGAACCGTCGGGGGCAGCGGCCTCGCCGGGGCCGCCCCGGCCGGGCGAGGGCGCGTCCGTGGAACCCATCTGTCCTCCTCCGGTACGGCCCCGGTCGGCTGCGCGACGTCCGGGCGGGAGGCGCCCCGGGCGCGGACGCCGCCCGGGAAGGGCCCCGGGGCGGGCCGTACCCGGCCAGTTCACCCGGTTGCCGAGGACGCCGCATGCGGCGTGCACCCGCACGGGTGAGCGACTGTCAGGGGCGGGCCGCCGGATCCTGCGGGGCCGGCCAGGCGGCGCGACGCAGCGTACGGCTCACGGTCGCGGGCAGCAGGGCGGCCGCGAGCAGGACGCTGATCGCGGTCAGCGCGACGGCGGGGGAGAGGTGGTCCAGCAGCAGGCCGCTGCCGAGCGTCCCGGCCGGCATGCCCGCGGTCAGCAGCGTCATGGTCGCCGCGATCACCCGGCCGCGGAGCTCGTCCGGCACCTGCCGGAACACCAGCAGGTCCAGCATCACCCGCAGGGCCGGAACGCCGATCCCCACCACGAACAGCGCGGCGAACACGGTGACCACCCCACCCGGCAGCAGCGGCGCCAGCGTCACCGGCACGGCGGTCCAGGCCACCAGCAGCAGCAGGACGCCCGGCCCGGCCAGCCGGTGCAGCCGGGACACCAGGACCGTTCCGGCCAGCGCCCCGACCGCCTCGCCGGCCAGCGCCAGGCCGATCCCGGCGCTGCCCGTGCCGCCGTCCCGCAGCAGCACCATCACCGGCAGCATCAGGGCCGTCCCGGCGAGGTTGACCACCAGCAGGACGGCCAGGGCGGAGCGCAGCAGCGGGGAGGCGGCGAGCAGGCGGAACCCGGCCAGGGCGCCGCCGGACTCGGGGGCCGGCTCCGTGCCGCCCGGTTCGCGGTTCGGCTGTGCGGTGGCTTCGCCGCTCGGCTGCGCGTCGGCTTCGCCGCTCGGCTGTGCGGGGGCGGGGCGGCCGGGGAAGCGCACCACGAGCGCGGCCACCAGCGCGAGCAGGGAGGCGAGCGCGGTGCCGAGGAACGGCACCGCGCTGCCGAGCCCGTACAGGAAGCCGGCCAGCGGCGGACCGGCCAGCGCGGCCCCGGTCATCCGGGCCTCGTCCTGGGCGAGCGCCTGCGGCAGCTGCTCCGGCGCCACCACCGAGCGCAGCGCCAGCAGCCGGATCGGGCCGCTGTACGCGATGGTCGCCCCGACGGCGGCGGCGACGAGCAGCAGGTGGGCCAGGGTCAGCCGGTCGAAGGCCATGGCAACCGGGACGGTCGCCGTGACGAGCAGCCGGGCGGCGTCGGAGGCGATCAGCACCCGGCGGCGGTCGAGGCGGTCGGCGACCACACCGCCGTGGACGCCCAGCAGCAGCGTCGTGACCATCTGTACGGCCCCGAAGGCCCCGGCGGCGGTGGAGGAACCGGTGAGCGCGAGGACCAGCAGCGGGAAAGCGGTGTCGCCGATCCGCATGCCGAGCGTCGCGGCGGCCTGGCCGGCCCAGAGCGCCTGGAAGCGCAGGTTCCGTCGCAGCGGGACGGGCGGCGGGGCCGCCTCGGCCTTCGCTGGCGCCTCCTCCGCCGTCTTTGACTCGTCAGCCGCCGTTCTGTTCCCCGCCATGACCCACCCCGCCGTTCGCGCTTCCGACATCATTCACGTTGTCGTGAATGATGTCGGAAGCATGATTGGTTGCGCAAGGGTGAGCGCTCACCAGAGCGTGATTGCGTGCGGCGCGGCCGATCTGCCAAGGTGGTGCCCGTGGCCGAGCACGATCTGGAACCCGCCGACGGCGGCGAGCAACCCACCACCTGGGTCAAGGAACGCCAGGTGGCCGACGTCGCCGTGCTCAAGGCACTGGCCGACCCGTTGCGGCTGGCCATCCTCGGCGCCCTGAAATCCGGCGAGGAACGCCCGCTCACCGCCAAGGAGATCGCCGCCGCGCTCGGCGAACCGCAGACCAAGCTCTACCGGCACATCAAGCAGCTGGAGAAGGCCGGGCTGGTCATCGTGGCCGGCACCCGGCTGGTCTCCGGCATCGTCGAAAGCCGCTACGCCGCCGCGCAGGAGTCGATCCGGCTCGCCCCGGAGATGTTCACCGCCGACTCCCCGGGCCGCTCCGAGGCGTACGACGCCATCCTGGCCGCCATCGACCGGGTCCGCGGCGACTTCCGGGCACAGGTCCTCGGCGGGCGGCTGGACTTCAGCTCGCCCCGGGACGGATCGGTCGGGCCGCCCGGCCTGTTCGTGCACTCGACGCTGCGGCTCAGCCCGGACCGGCTGATCCGGCTGCGGACCCAACTCGCCGCAGTCATCGACGAACTGAACGCGGAAGCGCCCAGCACGGCCGAGGACGCGGTGGACGTGACGGTCTTCACCCTGCTCTACGGACTCCAGCCGGGCACGGAATCATAAACTCCGCGCCGACTGTCGGTGCGGTGGGACACGATGACCGGCATGTCCTATGAACTCCAGGCCCTGATAGGAACATTCGAGCTGCTGGCGGTGGCCGCGGCAGAAACCTCGGCGGCCCGGGTGGTGCCGCTGGCGCAGGGGCTGGCCCTGATACCGGTCACCCCCGCGGTACTCTCCGCCCTCCAGACCGACGGCGGCTCGACGAAGCCCGCCGAGGCGGCCGGCTTCGGCTGGCACCCGGGCGGCTTCGAACTCCGGCTGGCCGCCTGGTCCAAGGCGGGCCCGATCGCCTGCGTCGAGGCCGAGTACTTCGGCGGCAGCGGCACCCAGCGCGCCGCCGTCTGGGAGAACGGCCGGATCGTCCTCGGCCCGCTCACCAAGGGCGAGTTCGAACCCTTCCCGCCCGAGGGCTCCCCGATCTCCCGCGCCCTGCGGCGGATCGGCGCCCGCACCGAGGCCGGCCGGGTGGACGAGTTCGCGTCCGTCGGCCTGTCCGCCCACCGCGGCACCAGCGGCTGGGCGGACGCCGACTGACCTGTCGTCGGGTGGCTCATCGTCGGCCGGCTGCCGCGCGCCGTTCGGCGTAACTGCGGTGGCTGCGTCAGGAATGCTGCCCCACCGTGTGGAGCAGGCGATCCCGCCTGACTCGCACTTGAGAGGAAGCAGCACCCATGCGTGCCACCCGGATGGTCGCCGCGCTGATCGCGGCCCTCGCGCTGACCGTGGTCACCACTGCGTCCGCCGCCGGCCACGAAGCCACGGCCCCGCGCACCACCGTCGCCTCCGCCCCGAACCCCGCCGCCATCCCGGCGCCCGCCGACGTGGCGGTCTCCGCCCCGCTCCTGCCGGCGGACCTCGCCCTGCCCGCCGACCTGGCCCTGCCGACCGTCCCGGTGCCCGCCGTCCCGGCCCTGCCCGCGACCCCGGACCCGAGCGCGGCCCTCGGGGCTCTCGGCGACGTCATCAACCAGATCGCCGGCCTGCTCGCGGAGACCACGTCCACCACCCCCGACCCCGCAGCCGTCCAGCAGCTCGTCGCCACCCTTCAGGCCACCCTGCAGAGCCTGATCGCCCAGCTCCCGGCCGCCCCGACGGCGACCGCCCCGACCCGGGCCAAGACCTCCGGCCCGGCCGCCCTGCTGGACCAGCTCGCCACCCTGCGCGCCCAGGCCCAAGCCCTCGCCACGGCCACCCACCCCCACCCCGCCGCCGGCTGACCCCATCCACGCGAAAGGCCCCGCCCCCGGGAGCTCAAACTCCCGGGGGCGGGGCCCTTCCGCACAACCCTCCAGGGGTCAGAGGTAGTTCACGTACTGCACGAGCGTCGCGCTGACCTGCTGTTTTCTGCCGAGCATGGCACTGACCTGGGAAAACTCTTGTCGGGAGTTTTCACTGGTCAGCGCCGTTTCCGCCCGCATGTGCCCTGGATGTGCCCTCGTTTCGCAGCACTTCGCAGGGCTGGAAGGTGAGAGATAGCGCTCGGGCTGTGGCGTTCAGTCGTCCAGCCCGAGCAGGGTGCCAACGCTGTTGTCGAGGCCTCCAGTAACCGATCCCTACCTGGATGGCCAAGATCGGGACAAAGGATTGCCGCCGGGCGTACCGTGTCCGTCAGCCGTGGAGGGAGGCCAGCCATCTCCGAGTTCGAAGAGCTTCATCATCTTGGCCATCTGGGGTATGGAGGGCTGGAGCTGGTCTACAGGCTGGTGCGGGAGGAAGCCCGACGATTCCCCGTACTGGCTCCTGCATCGGGGTGGCAGGTTGCCGACTGGGAGGACTTGCTCGGCGACTTCCTTGCGGACCGGGTCAAGGCCCTCAATGCCGACCTGCTGAGCCGCGCAACCGACGATGCTTCGATGGGTCGGATCCTGCGCAGGTCGATTCGGAACTGGTTGATCGACAGGGCCCGCCAGACGGGCCTGGGCGCATTGCGCCGCCGATTGGAGGCAGTGCTGTCCTCCGAGCCAAACTTCGAGCAGGTTTCCGAAGGCGAGTCCGGAGCCAAGCGATGGAGGCTGGCGGGAAGCGGATGGAATCCATGGTCAGGCGCCACCGGTGACCTGACAACTGCCTCTCATGCGGTCCAGACAGTGAAGATACCGAAGTGGTCCAGCACAACGCGTCGGGCACCAATCGCCGACAAGACGTCGCTCGTCGCCTTGGTCACTGCTGTCCTTAGCGCGGCTGCTGGATCGATGGAGATCGCTCAGTTGGTCGCGGTCTTCGCTGCACGGTTCCCGACCGTGCTCGACCCGGTGATCGTGACCACGGGGGACGAGTTCGAGGGGATTCACCGAGACGGAGCCCCAACGCCTGAAGAGGTAGTGGTTGCTGCCGAAGCAGAACTCGACACCGCCGTCACCGCAGTGGAAATCGTGGGGACGTTGTCACCGGAGGAGCGCCTCCTTGTACCCATTGCCGACCAGCAGGCTAGGGTCCAGGAGCTGTTGGGATGTGGCAGGAGTCAGGCAGCCCTAAAGGTGAAGCGCCTTCGGGAGAAGCTCAGGCAGCTGGTTGGAGAGCATGACGTTCACGGTGTGGGACTGGAGGTGATCAGGCTGTGCACCGAAAGTCACGACGTGGAGTGACCTCGTGGTCCCTCGGACACCGCGATGGTTGTGACGTCAAACATGGGTGGAGCTGTTCAGCCATGTCAGCCGGGAGGACTCCATGAGTGGACCAGGTGTACCCCAGCGCTTCCTTGAACTGGCCGCTGTGGCCATGGCACCACAGCAGTTGTCGAACGAAGGGCTTCGTGCCAGGTTCGGTGGTCCCGAGAAAGTCTGCCTCGCGGCAGGGCAGGTATGGCGTGCATGCTGGGAGGAGACCAGTCTCCTCGTGCTGATCCTGGAACTCGCGACCCGCGAGGTTCACGCTGTCCCGGTGACGATCGACCCTCCGGGTGAAGATGCAGCGAGCCTCGTGGTCGATGGCCACCGCACTGTGTTCGAGGTAGAAACAACGGTGTGGGCAGGGTTGGCTGGGCCAGTTCCTACGCGTGTCCTCGACCGCGTAGTCGATTCTTGGGAACCTGATCTCGTGGCGTGGGCTGCGGAGACGGCCGCCGGCGGAGCACCCTCCGTACCCGCGGGAGCCCGACAGGGCATCGCCCCTGTGTCGGTCTTCGACGCTTCCGAAGACGTACGAGCTGTCCTTGAAGATGATCTCGAAGCCTTGCGGATGGCGCCTGGCCTGCCTGCGGCAGAGGGATCGGCAAAGGTCGTATCGCTCGGAGAGCTACTGAAGGGCCGCCTCCCCGACCTGCCGGCTCTGGGCACAGCGTTGGGGCTCTCTCAGCCGGAAGTGATGAGGATCCTGCGGGGTTCGACACCCCTGGCCCCGGGACAGGCCGAGGGGGTCGCAAAAGTGACAGGCCTGCCGGTTGAAGCGGTCGCCGCTGCGGTACGCCCCCTCCCACCGGCTTTGGTAGCAGCGGCGGAGCATCCCCGCTGGCGACAGACCTGGAGGAGCAGGGCCCAGCGGCTGGGCGTCAGTGAAGGGGATGCGCGCCTCACGGGTGGCTATGGGGCGTTCGCGCTGGCTGCCCGCGAAACTGGTGGCGCAGATCCAGACTGGGAAGGTCGACTCCGGCAGTTCCTGCGCGGTGAAGACCTTGCCGGATCGGGTACGTAATGCGGCGCCGCTTCGTAGAGGAGGCACCGCCGCAAGCGCGGGCCATGATCGCCGCAGTCGAGAGGATCCACCCAGGCTCTCTTGCAGCGCTGCGCGAAGATCCACTGACCGAGCTGAACTCCTGGCCAGACCTTCAGGTCGTGACGGCACCTGAGGATGGGGAAGGCCGATGCTCGGTTGCCGGCAGTTATATGGATCAGACAGATCCGCCGACGCTTGTGGTTGGCACCTCCCGGTCGTACCGGCGCCGCGGGTTCACTGCGCTGCACGAACTGGGGCACCACCTGCAGCAGACCGACCCCGGCCTCGGCCAGGCTCTGTTTGCTTGGCAGGACTCGGAAGTCTTCGAGGATGCTGCATGCGACGCGTTCGCAGCTCGGGTACTGATTCCAGACAGCGAGATCCCCGCGAACGTGCGGCTACGGGGGCCGTCCGCAACGGATGTCGTCGAAATGTTCCGCCACTCGCGGGCGTCGCGTGAGGCGTGCTGCGTCCGGGCGGCGGAATATCTCGCGGGTGGTGCTGTGCTCCTGCTCGACGGCGACGGCACCACGATCTTCAGCATCTCCCGCAGTCTGATCCCCCCAGCCCGGGGTACTGATCAGTCCGGCAACCCCCTTGTCGAGCGAGCGCTGCGGACCGGGACTACGGCACAGCACGACAGGACGTACGTGGAGTATCGCTCAGGCAAGCAAAGTGAGTTGCTGTACGGACAGGCTGCCTGGTGCGACGAGGACTACCTCGTTGCGGTCCTCGTTCCGGACAATGCCCCCTGGCGCAGGTACTCGGCCCCGCGGCCGGGCACCGGTGCTTCCTGGTACGGCACATCGTGGGTCTGCGAGACCTGCGGAGAGGCGTTCGAGGTCAGCACCGCGCCGTGCGAACACTGCGGCGTCGCTACATGCCCCGACTCGCACTGTGGCTGCGTCACCGCCCGCATGGGTAAGGACCGCGCCTGCGACCGATGTTTCCTTGTGCTGGCTCCGAGCCGGTTCGATGGCGCCAGTGTCACCTGTCGCGACTGTGCTTGACCGCTCTTCCGGTAACAGGTGAACCTTGGCCGGACGATTCTAACGATGTGACGTCAGGTGTTGGTGAGCAGCTACAAGGCTGTTCGGCCTGCTGTGGCGGGTCTGAAGCCGGGGCTCTGACGCCCAGTAGTGAGAATCGAGAAACTGATGGGACGCACCCAAGACATCCTGGACGACATTCGCTCTCAGATCGACGCCCACGCCGAGCCGCTCGCGGCGGCCCGAGAGCGGCTGGCCCTGGTCCGCTCCACGGCCGAGGAGTTCCCCGGCTCCTTGCGGACCTACGCCAGTGGATCACTGGCGCAGCACACCTTCATCCACCCGGTCGGCGACGGAGACGGCGGACTCGTCCTCGATCGCCGCGTTTACCCGGGACTCGGGCCTGACGGGGGTGGCGAGACCCCTGCCGACATCTCGGCCAAGCTCTGCGGACTGTTGGGCCCCGCAGTTCGCGAGGTGTATCCCAATGCCCGGTGCGGGACCTCCAAGCGCGGGCCAAAGCTGACGTTCGGTCAGTCGGTGGACGGGCAGGACCCCACCGTGGACCTGGTCGTCGCGCTGACCCGCAAGGATGCGCCGGGGCTGTGGATTCCAAACCTCAAGAACAACACATGGGAGGCCTCCGACCCCGAGCATCACGTCAAGTTGTTCACCTCGGGAGGCGCCTCCCTCCAGCGCACCCGACGCCGGGTCGTGCGTCTGCTGAAGGCGTGGAACAAGCAGTACTCCGTCCCCGGCTTCTCCTCCCACAACCTGACTGTCTGGGCCTGCGAGTTCATCGAGCCCGGGATGGGCATGGTTGTCGCGCTGAGCACGGTCCTCGCGAAGGCGGCCCGCCGGGTCGACTCTGGCAGCGCCACGGTCGACCCCGCGGGGGTATCACCGAACGTTCGGCTGCTTGTCCCGCGCGACACCGCCTCTCGCAGGCTGCGTACGGCGGCTACTGCCCTGCAGGAGGCAATCGACCACGACGATGATCGCGACGCTGTACTCTCCGCCCTCTCCAAGGCCTTCTACAAGTACATCGACGATCCGTCTCCCAGCAGCCTCGCTCTGAAGATCAGTGAGCTGCGGCGGCCAGGCCCTCTCTCCACCGCAACCCTTGGGCTCGGTGGCCTTCCCGCAGCCATCCCCGCCGTCCGTTCGTTCGGCGTCCTACCTGAGGGCCGGTGAGCCGGCGAACGGCGTGGCAAGAGCCGGCCTGGTTCACCAGGCCGGCGCTTCGCTTCGCCTTCCAGCGTGGTATCGAAACCTGTGGCGTGACTACCAGAGCCGTAAAGCCCCCGCATCGGTACCGTGGCGGTTTCGCCCTTGCAGTGCCCTTCGACCTGCCGGACATTCCCCGACAGACCATCACCATTGCGTTTGGTCACTACCCTTCCCAAGTGCCGCACATCTACAGTGACGGACCGAGCGAGTCGCCGCACCGGTACAACGACGGCGCCCTCTGCATCTGGTACCCGTACGACCCGGCGGAGCAGCGGTGGCTGCTCCGCGACGGACCAGCGGTCCTGCTCGGCCTGATCGCGGCGCACTTGCTCAAAGAGGAGTGGTGGCGTCGAACTGGTGAGTGGCCGGGGCAGGAAGCCCCGCACCGCATGCTCGAGCCCAGCGTGTAGTCGAACCAGGAGGGGCGGCATGACCTCGCCAACCCCGGCGCTGCCCTCTCCCGCCCTAATCACGGTGACCACGACACCATCTGTTCCGTTCCCAGCCCCCGGACCCGCAACGACTGGGGGCGGGGTGCTGACATCTGCGGTAGTTTCCGGGGTCGTCCTCGCAGCCGCTCTCACCGCAACCATCAATCTGTGGCTCGCCCGAAGCCGCTCCCGAGAAGAGGAGCGCATCCGCCTGCGAACGGCTTTCGCAGAAGCCTTTGTCGCATACACCGCCTACAGGGAGATGCCCTACGCGATCCGTCGTCGACACGTCGACCAAGCCGCAGAGGAGCGGGTCCGCCTTTCGGAGATCCTCCGTGAGACCCAGGCCCAACTCGCTTACCACCTTGCTTGGACCGGTCTTGAGTCGCCTCCCGTCGGCGAGGCCTACAAGGACCTCATACAACACCTCCGCCGGACTGCCGGCACGGCCATGCACGAAGCTTGGGAAGCACCAGCCATCACAGCCGATGCACAGATGAACATCCCGCTGACCGTCATCGACCTCAGTGAACTCGCTCAGTACGAGACCGCCTACCTCGATGCCGTCCGTATCCACCTGCGTGATCTGCTTCCGTGGTGGAAGCGCCTGTGGGGTTAACGCATCCGCCTGGGCCGAGGCAGCCAGGTCGCAATGGGCTCAGTAGATCTTTCCGGTACCTCCAATCTGGATAGATAAGCCGTCATTCGTCGCATCGACGAATAGGGGAAGCGCGCCCACCTCAAGTCCGAGCTCAATGCAGATCGCGCGGTGAAGTGCATACTCGATCTCGCCGCGGTCGTACGGATCGTGTTCGGTCGCGCCAGGGTGGGTGCTCGGCCAAAGACCGTCGGCCACATCGTCGGCCCACGACTTAACCCATCCGTAGAGCATCTTTGCCTCCCCCGAAGCCTCTTCGGCAGCGACCCGGGTGAGGCTGTCCAGCGATCGTTGTGCCCGTCCACCATCGTGGCCGCACCTGGTGATGAGGGTGCATCGCAGTGCAGGTGTGTCGGAGCGGACGTCATCCCAGCGTGGATCGGCTATGGACTCCGTCCAGCAGTCAATCGCCGCTTGGAAATTACGATAGGCGTCGAGTAAGTGAACTCGGTCTGCGGATCCCCGAAGGCCGGCCTTGTACTGCCGCATCGCAAGCCGATCAATGTGGCCTTGATCGTAACGAGTATGGCAGTTCGGGCAAAGTATGATCATGTTGCTGAACTCGTGTGTACGGATCTCTGACCATGGAACTATGTGAGCCATTTCTACGGGGGTCGCTCGACAAGTAGGAATCGCGCATCGATGCCCCGCTTCGACCAGGAGGGCGCGCTGCAGTTCGCGCGGTACAGCGTGACGTCCGGCAGGCATACGGCGAGCTTACTCAACTGCTCTGACACGACGCCCTCTTGGCGTTCCGCTGGCTGTGAACTCGCCAGTGCTCCGCCCGCGGGGATGGCGCAGGCCCACCGCTGTGGTTCAGGCCAGCGAGGCGATCGTCTGCTGCGCCAAGGCCGCGATGGCGACCAGGCCCGGAACGCCACCGCAGTGCTGGTACACCGAGTTCATGAGGACGCGTAGTCCGACAGGGTCCTCTCCGGCTCGGTGAAGGCGTTGCTCGACGGCCGAGATCTCTTCGAGGCAAGCTTGCGGCTGTGCCAGCTGTACAGAGTGCTGTTCGACGGCCTCACGCAGCTGCTGCAGGTGCCGCCGTGCTTCTTCGAGTGCCTCATCGGCAGAGGCGGCCACGTGCTGGCTCTGCGTGGTGTTCTGTGCGCCCGGCGCATTCTGGATGTTGCCCGTGATGTTGCCCCCGGCACTGATGCCGCCATGGGCGGGAGACGGGTTCGGGCGGGGCTCGCGGCGGAAAGGCATCATGCCTCCTGGCTCTGGAAGGTGCCGGCGGCACCGGGTGCGTTCTGGATGTTGCCGGTGATGTCGCCGCCGGCCATGACGCCGAAGTTGTAGATGGCCGTGGCCTGCGCTTGGTAGGACCGGGTGTCGATCTGATGGTTTCCGAGGAACGCCTCGACCGTGTCGAAGACCCTGCTCTGCACCATCTGCACGTAACGGCGGGCGTCCTCGTACATGTGCATCTCGTCGATGTACCGAGTCGAGTACGTCTCACGGAGGCTCACAGGGCCACCCTGATCCAGCGAAGGCTTCGGCGGCGCGACACGTGTGGAGATGAGACGGTTCGCTGCACCCAGCAGGTCACCCAGGGCCTGGAGCCACGCGGTCCGCTGCCAGCGCCACGACGCCGGGGAGAGTGGGCTCGCCGACGCCGCGAGTGCGCTGTTGAGCGGTGGCATGAGATGTGGGCGGACGGTGACCCGGAGGAAACCACTCTCGTAGGCGAAGTTGACCAGGATCGAGGCAGCCATCTCACCGCCCCACGAGACGATGCGCGCCCACAGATAGCGGCGAGCGATATACGGTCCAGGCCCGCCGTCAGGGTGCCCGGCGGCGAGAGACTCCATGCTCTGCCAGGTCGGGTCGTCGAGCTGGCCCCACCGGTTGGCCGAGACGGCGGCAACGCCCAGCACCTCGATGTTGGCGAACGGGTGCCCAGGGGCGTGGGACGGAGCGGGGTCGATAAGGCGACCGGCCACGAAGGCGTAGAGCTCCTCCACCGTGAAGTTCCTGAAGGAGGTAGCGGTGTCCTGTGGGCCCGATTCGGCCAGTTTCTCCATCTGTACCGGGATACGGGGTGACGATGCTTCCTCGCTCTGCTCAGGCTCCTCGGGTGGACGTCTCGGAGCCGGCTCCACATCGATGCCGATCGATGCGGTGGACCAGATCAAGCGGCCGGCCCCGATGAAGTGTTCCTTCGGAGCGCTCTTGCCTCGCCACTCCCGGGTGTAGGGCAGAGCCCATGACTGGAATCGCCTCTCCAGGAAGTGTGCCGTTCCGGCAGGCCGGGAGTGGCGGCCGGCCATGAACTCCGATGGCCGCATCCGGTAGAGCAACTGCTGGGCTGCGAGTCGGTCCAGGTAGAAGGCCAGCCACATGCCCGTGACGGCAAGTCCGATGGCCCACTCCGGCGACACCAACCGCAGCAGACCGACGGCGATGCCGGGGACCGCCAGAAGCGCGATCAAGGGCCGTCTCAAGTAGCGGAGGCGCTGCGCGCGAAGACAGTGGCCCAGTACCAGGGACTCGTCGTAACCGAACGACGGTAGTGGGCGACCGCTCGCAATGCGCCGACGGACCCAGCTGACGTACTCCTCGCCGACCAGTACCTTCGGTTCCCCCTGCTCCTCGCCGCCAGCCGAAGAGGCTGCGCCGGAGCCCTTCCCTCGCCCTCCGCTGATCTTCGCCACCAGGCGGGCAGAGAGACCAGCCAGATGGTCGGGTCGCATATAAGCGATCGCCGAGAGCCTGCGGGTCACCTCCGAGAGCCCCGGAGCAAATGTGTGCGTAGATGCCGACCCAACTGGGACGCCTGGCCCATCGCTCAGATGGTCGCTGTCTTCCCCCGACCCTGACCCGTCGAATCGCCTGGCAGAAGCGGTTGTTTCCGCCCAGCCCCCTAACGTCACCCGGTCACCCCCCGAAGCCAGATGATCACAGAAAAACTTGCGGGATGACCGTACCAAGCAGCAACGGGGCGTATCCGCCGAACGAGAAAACAGTGTGTGCTCGCGCTGCAGGGCTCGTCGAGGAAGCCCTCGACGAGCCCTGCAGGCTTGACGTCATGGCATCGCTGCCTCCCAGCCGTAGCGCGAGAAGGCGGGACCGCCATCGCGGTAAGCGGCGAGCGCTTGCGTGGCCGTGGGAAAGGTCGGTTCGGGGAGGTGGCCGGAGGGAACCCAGCGGGCGGTGAGGTGCTTGTCGGGTTCGGTGTTGGTGAGGTCGCCGGTCCACTTGTCGGTGGCGAAGACGAAGAGGACGAACTGGCCGGCCTGGTCCCAGCCCTGTTCGACGTGGATGACGTGGACGAGTTCGAGGTCGGCCGGGTCGACGAGCAGGCCGGTCTCTTCCTTGAGTTCGCGGGCTGCGGCCTCGTCGAGGGGTTCGCCGGGCTCGGCTTTGCCGCCGGGGACGGTCCAGGACGGGTGCGGGGACCAGTTGCGGGCGGCGTAGTGCAGGGCGGCGATCGTGTCGGTGTCCTTGTCGTGGACGATCACGCAGACCGCGTTCCGGCTGTTCATCACGCTGTTGGGCGTCACGGTGTCCACTCCTTGTCGAAATGCCGGAGGGCATCGGTGGTCCAGGTCGGCCTCACGGTGTGCCAGCTGAACCGGTAGTTGTTGGTACCGAGGTAGGGCGCGGTGAGGACGTGGTGGAACTCGCACCACGCGGCGAACTCGCCCCAGGTGCAACCGGGCAGGCCGCGGTGCTGCGGGTGACGGTTGTAGGTGTCCACGGCCTGGCGGATGGTGGCCTCGGGCAGTGGGCCGGTGGTCATGGCAGTGGTGACGACGATCTTGGCGAGGTCGTAGCCGAAGGGCGCGAGGGTGAGGGAGTCGAAGTCGATGACGGCGACCCTGGTGTTGGTGGTGAGGAAGTTGCGCGGGTTGGCGTCCTTGTAGAAGGCGGCGGGCATCGTGGCGGCCCGCTCCAGCCAGCCGTCGATCGCCTCGCGGGTCAGGGCCGAGCCCGGCACGGTGCCGGTCGCCAGGAGCTGGTGGAGGCGTTCGCGACGGCTGTCGGCGAAGCCGGCGAGGGTGACGTCGCCGCTGGTGTGGGGCGTGTCCAGACGGGCGGCGTGCAGGTCTCGGGTGTGGGCGGTGGTGTGCTGGTGGCCGAGGAGGCCGGCCAGGGTTAGCAGGTCGTCGGCGGTGCCGTGGCGGCCTTCGAGGTGCTCGAAGTCGATGGCCGTGGAGCGGACTTGGAGGACCTGGGGGATGCGCACGTTGGGGTTGGTGCGGGCGATCCACCGGTAGTGGGCCAGGGTGCGCTGCTGGAGCTGGGGGTCCGTGTAGGTCTTGGTGAAGGTCCTCATCGGCGGACGGCCACGACGTAGGTGACGGTGGAGGTAGTCTCCAGCGGCCCGTCGCCGACGGTGCCCCGAAGCCGTCGGGCGATCTCGGCCGGTTCGTGCGGGAGTTGGTACTTGGGGTTGGTGGCCGCGTAGGCGGCGATGTGGTCGGCGCCGGTGAAGCGGAAGCGGTGTTCGTGGTGGAGGACCTGCTGCACCTCGAGGCAGGTGGCGACGATGTCGGCCTGGTTGTGGCTGTGGAAGGTCTCGTACAGGCTCGGCCGGCTCGCGGCCTCGGGGTCCAGTCCGCTGGCGGCGATCACCTCGTCCAGGGCGCGGTAGCTGTCGGCGGACTTGGTGACCGTGATCGACAGGCCGCCGGGGGCCAGGCAGCGGGCGATCTCCGCGATTACCGCGGCGGGCCGGGGCGAGTGGTAGAGGCAGAAGGCGGCCGTGGCCACCGCCACCGAGGAGTTGGGCAGGACGATGGCGTGGAAGTCGCCTCGCATGATCTCCACGCCCGTGTGTCCAGCGAGCCTGCTCTCGGCTTCGGCGAGGAGGGCGGCGGACTGGTCGAAGGCGATGAGACGGGGCGGGGCGAGCCGTTCGGCGAGGGCGACGGTGGTGGTGCCGCGTCCGCAGCCGATGTCGAGGACGGTGCCGCGCAGGCCGCTGGCAGCGAGGTCGGCGATGACGGTGGCGGGGTGGGGGCCTGCGGTCTTGGCGCGGGCCAGGGCGCTGGTGCGCTGGGTGATGCGGCCCGCGTCGGCGTACAGGTCGTGGCGGACGCGGGCAGCGTCGAGGAACGGGTTGGCGGTCATGGACAGGTGGAGCCTTCCCGGTACGAAGTGGGTCAGGTCATGTCTGCCGGGGCACGGTGGCGACGAACCGGCGGGCGGCCCGGCGGCTGGTGAGGGTGACGACGCGGGCGTGGCCGACGTGCTCGGCGATCAGCGCGCGGACCTTGGGCCGCATCTGGCGCCGGTAGCCGAGGATGTAGCGGATGAAGCCCCAGTGGATGCGGTCGAACACGCCCTGCTCGGTGTGCTGGCCGCCGCGGTAGCGGCGGCGGCGCTGGAGGATGCCCCACAGGCACACGATCGGGGGGATGTCGAGGAAGACGACGGTGTCGGCCCGCTTGAGTCGGATGGGGAGGGTGGAGGCGAAGTTCCCGTCGATCACCCAGCGCGGTTCGGCGACCAGCTCCTCCTGGATGGCGGCGAACTTCTCCGGCGGCAGGGTGTTCCAGTCGGAGTCGTAGTAGACGCCGTCGAGGTGGGTGACGGGGGCGTTGATCTTCTCGGCGAGCTGGCGTCCGAGGGTGGTCTTGCCGCTGCCGCCGCAGCCGATGATGGCAATCCTGTCCATGTCGCTACAGGCTACCGAGCCGCGCGACGGGCCGGACAGTGGTCGCTTCGGTCCGCGCGGGGCGCGTCCCGGGCCGGCGCCCGGCCCGGGACGCTTCGCGCTGGTCACGCGGCGTCGACGGTGACCAGGGCGGCCTGGTCGAAGTCGTAGCGGACCTCTCGGCCGGGGCCGGCGACCTCGGCGCACGACAGGTAGACGCGCCCGTCGGGCGAGATCTCCAGCTTCTCGACGACGTCGTTGGGCGGCGGGCACCGCTCGGGCAGCAGGATGTCGGTGTTGACCTTCATGTCGCCCAGGTCCATGCCGGTCAGCTGTTCGTGGAGGTACTGGGTCTGTTCCCAGGTGACGGGCGTGATGCCGCTGTCGGCGGCGTTGCCGACCAGGCGGACGCGGTGGAGCATCAGGTCGCGGGCGCCGAGGTCGCGCAGGCGCTCGGCGAGGGAGGGGATGGTGGTGATGTTCTCGCCGGTGAGCGTGCAGGTGGCGCCGATGGGGAGGTTGCGGCCGTGGGCCCAGGCGAGGGTGTCGAAGGCGGCGGTGAAGGAGCCGGGGCGGCGGATGCGGTCGTGGGCCTCGGCGGTGCCTCCGTCCAGGGAGACGCGGAGCATGTCCAGGTGTTCGGCGGCCCGGGTGAGGAAGGCCCGGCGCTTGTAGCCGTTGGTGCAGATCTCGGTGCGGTAGCCGAGGGACTTGGCGGAGGCCAGGACGGTGGGCAGGCCCTCGAACAGGAGGGGTTCGCCACCGAGCAGGCACACCCAGTGGGTGTCGTAGTGGTCGGCGAAGTAGGTGAGGGCGGCGGTGGCCTGGTCGACGGTGACGGTGTCGGGGCGCTTGAGGTCCTCGCCGTGGTAGCAGGTGGTGCAGGAGAAGTTGCAGCGGAACAGCAGCTCCAGGTAGAGCTTCTCGACCCGCTGGATGCCGGGGAGTACGGGTGCGGTGGCCTGGGTCATGCGCGGGCTCCTTCGATCAGCAGGGGCGGGATGGCGGTGCCGGCCAGCGCGGCGGTGAGGGTGCGGAGCTGGCGGGTGAGGCGGAACGGGTCGAGGTGGTCGATGCAGCGGGCGATCAGGTCGACGTGGGCCTGACTGCCCGCGATCCGGGCGAGCTCGGTGACGGTGGCCACAACGCCGGCGGCACCGGTGACGATCAGCTCGCGCGGCACAACCAGTTCCGCGGCACGCAGGGTGTGCGGGGCCAGCGGCAGACAGCCGGCGAGGACGGACTCGAAGAGGCGCTGGGTGAACTGGCCGCTTCGCGCGTACCGCTCGGGCGCGAGGAGCACGGTGGCTACCGCGGATCGGTAGAGCGGGGCGACCTCGTCGAAGGGGATGCGGCCGGTGAAGTTCACCTGCGGCCAGCGGGTGGTGCCGTTCCACTTCCCGGCCACCCGATGCGGCAGTTGGGCGGCAGCCGGGGCGAAGAACTCGTCGAAGGCGGCGTCGCGGTCGTACTGGTTGCCGACGTAGACCAGCGGCAGCAGGCGCCCGTGGGCCGCGAGCGCACCCGGATGCGCCTGGTCGAGGGCGTCGTCGGCGACCGGGAAAAGCAGGCTCACGGCTCCGGGCGACGGGTGGAGGGCCGGCTCGCACACCTGGACGTGCCCGACGGCCCGCAGCGGGTCGTCGACGGGCAGCTTGAGGTCCTTGTCCCACAGGACCGTGCGGACGGCGTGCCGGTGGGTGTAGTGGTCGAGGATTTCCTGCTGCCGGTGCAGGTCGCAGGTGTGCCCGTCGGTGCCGCACGCCGTGGTGTTGCGGCCGGGGATGGACCAGCGCCATTCCAGGAACAGGGCGTCGATCTCAGGCAGGCCGTCGTCCCACCGGTAGGTGCCGGTGAGGTCGGTGCCGGCCTCGACCAGGTCCCGGTTGGCCTGGAGGAGGACGATCTCGTGGCCGGCGGCGATGAGGCCGTCCACCAGGGTGCGGCGGTGGCTGCGTCCGCCGTCGGGGGTGTCGGTGACGCCGGAGCCGAGGAAGCCCCAGCAGCTGTAGCCGATCCTCATGCCTTGGTCACCCACCAGTCCTCGATGAGGAGCGCGTCCAGGCCGGATTCGGCGAGGCAGTCCAGCGCCATCTCCGGGGTACCGCAGATCGGCTTGCCCTTGATGTTCAGGGAGGTGTTGATCAGCACGGGCACGCCGGTGAGTTCGGCGAAGGCGGTCAGGATGTCGGCGAGGAGCGGGTTGTCCCTGGGGGTGAGGGTCTGTACCCGCGCGGTGCCGTTGGTGTGGACGATCGCCGGGATCGTCTGGCGGGCCAGGTCGGTGACCGGGGAGGCCATCGACATGAACGGCGCTTCCTGGCCGAGGGTGAAGTAGTCGGCGGCCTTGTCGGCCAGGACGACCGGGGCGAACGGGCGGAACGGTTCGCGGAACTTCACGGTGGAGTTGAGCCGGTCGGCGACGCCGGGCCGTAGCGGGGAGGCGAGGATCGAGCGGTGCCCGAGCGCCCGGGGACCGGCCTCCACGCCGCCCTGGAACAGTCCGATGATCGCGCCCTCGGCCAGCTCGCGGGCTGCGAAGGCGGCCACGTCGTCGAGGCGGCGTGCGGTCATTCCGGGCCGAGGCTCGGCGGGCAGCTCCAGGCCGGGGAAGGACGGGCCGAGGTAGCAGGCGCGGGCCAGCCCGGCGGGGAGGTCGCCGTGCCGGTCGAGGTGGACGGCGGCTGCGGCGCCGATCGCGGTGCCTGAGTCCCCGGGGGCGGGCGGGACGGCGACCTCGTCGAACAGCCCGCTGGCGATGATCTTGCCGATGCTGACGCAGTTCATCGCGACCCCGCCGCCCACGCACAGCAGCCGGGCGCCGGTGCGCTCGCGGGCGATTCGCGCGAGGTGCAGCATCACCTGCTCGGTGCGTTCCTGGAGGGCGGCGGCGAGGTCGGCGTGGACCTGGGCGATCTCCTCGTCCGGTCGGCGCGGTGGGCAGGTGAGGGCGGTGAAGGCGGCGGTGAGCCGGGGGTAGCGGCGGTCCATGACCCGCAGGGCGATGAGCCGGTGGTCGAGCACAAAGCCGTTGGTGGTGAGCCGGACGGCCTTGGCGAACAGGGCCCGAAAGCGCTTCGGGTCGCCGAGGGCGGCCAGGGCCATGACGGTGCCCTCCTCGTCCCCGCGCCGCCACCCGAGGTGCTCGGTAACGGCGCCGTACACGTATCCGAGGGAGGCGGGGTCGTCGAGGGCGTGGACGATCCGGTACGCGCAGCCGCGCGCGCTCTGCCGTGCGTGGCCGATGGTGGTGGCCTGGACCTCGCCGAGACTGTCGACCACCAGGACGGCGGCCTCCTCGTAGCCGGACGCGGCGAAGGCGTAGAGGCCGTGGGCGCGGTGGTGCAGGACAGGCCGCACGGTGGCGTTCGGGAAGTTGCCGGCCAGCCAGGTCAGACGCTGGCGGGTGTTGGCGGCGACCTGGGCGAACGACCGGGCCCTCGGCAGGGCGCGTGCCGCGGTACTGGGCCGTACGGCGTGGGCGAGCGCGGCGGGGATGGCCCGCAGGTAGTTCTGCGGCGTGAAGTTGTAGGCGACGGCGCCGATGTCGGCGCGGGTCAGGCCCGCCTCGTCGAGGAGCCAGTCGATGGCCTTGGCCGGGTAGCTCTTGTCGTGCTTGACGGCGCTGAGCCGCTCCTCCTCGACGAACCCGGTGAGTTGGCCATCAATGAGCAGGGCGGCGGCCGAGTCGTGGGTGTAGGAGCACAGGCCCAGCACGGTGTTTCGGCGGGTGGTCATCGTCGGTCACCTCTTCGCCGGGATCGCCGGGGTGGGCATCGCGGCGAGCGGCACCTGGTGCTCACGCTGGTCGTACCAGGTGGCGAGGGCCTCGGGCAGCGGCCCCGGCACCTCGGCGGCGGTGGCGCGGGCCTCGTCGCGGTGCCCGGCCTTCCATAGCCGGTAGCTGGCCAGGACGGCGGCGAAGCCGTCCCAGACCGGGTGGCCGACCGCTTCGCCCATCGTGACCTGCTTCATCACCAGGTCGAAGTCCTCCCACGGGATGCCGAGCGGCTGCCACGCGGGCGAGGCGGGCGCGTCCGGGGCCAGGTGCCAGGCGGTGTCCTGGTGCTGGGCGTACAGGTGCAGGGAGTCGATGTGGTGGTGGTAGTCGCCGACCTCGGCACCGAGCCAGCCGGCCATCAGCTCGTGCAGGACGGTCGTGGTGATCAGGTCGTACGGAAGGCCGAGCCACACGTCCTGGCTCCGCATGCTGGTGTGCATCTCCAGGCGGCCCTCGCGCAGGTAGAAGCGGTAGCCGAGGGTGCAGGGGACGTCCTTGTGGCCGGCGGTGTCGCGGCCCGGGTCGAAGATCTGGACGACGGCGCGGCGGCTCTCGCTGTCGCGGGTCAACTGCCGCCGGACGTAGTCGAGCTGGTCCAGCCGCCCGTGCCAGCGCCGCAGGCGCGGGCCGTAGGCACCCTGGAGGGCTCCGTGGTCGGTGAGCGCGGCCAGGCGGCTGTTGAAGTCGTGGATCCAGTCGTCGCTGGAGCCGGAGAGGATCCAGACGGTCTCGGCGGCGGCGAAGGCGGGGTTGAGCACGCGGTGCGGGCTGAGGTGGACCATCCGGGCCGTCGGGTCGCTCAGCTTGAGGTAGGCGCCCATGAGTTCGGCGGTGGCCATGCCGCGCGGCGCGACGTTGCGACCCTGGGTGAGGATGGCTTTGCTGGCGCGGGTGAACAGCACGTTCGCGCTGTCCGCGGTGGTGACGAACACGATTCCTCCGGTGGGACGGTGGGGCGAGGTGGTTCAGGCGCGGACGGGCTGCGGGGAGTCGGCGGTCAGGTGGGTGAGCTGGCGGAAGATGCCCCGCCGGAGGTCCGTGCCGGGGGTCCAGCCCAGGAGGTCGGCCGCCCGGGAGTGGTCGGCGAGGGTGGTTTCCACGTCGCCGGCCTGGGCGGGCCGCTGGTTGATCGGGACCGGGTGCCCGCTCAGTTCCTCGACGGCGTCCAGCACCTCCAGCACGCTGGTGCTGACACCGGCTCCGATGTTGAGGACGGTCGTGCCGATCGCGGTGGTCGCGGCGGCGACGGCCGCGGAGACCACGTCGCCGACGTAGGTGAAGTCGCGGCTCTGACGGCCGTCCCCGTAGAGGTCCAGCGCCGGACCTCCGAGCGCTGCCGCCAGCGCGCGGCCGATCAGCATGTCGCCGCGCTGACGGGGCCCGTAGACGGTGAACAGCCGAAGCGCCACTGCGGTGACCGTGGACGTGGGCTTGCCCGCGTGGGCCAGGCACAGCTGTTCACCGGCGAGCTTGCTGACCGCGTACGGGGACTCGGGGCTCGGCGTGCGCTCTTCGCCGGTGGCGCCACCTCCGGTGGTCCCGTAGACGCTGGACGAGGAGGCATACACCAGCCGGGGAACGCGGACGTCCTCACAGGCGGCCAGCACGCGTTCGGTGGCGAAGACGTTGCTGGCGGTGTACTCGGCGAACCGCTCGCCCCAGGAGCCGCGCACACCCGGCAGGGCGGCGAGGTGGAAGACCGCGTCGGCCTGCAAGAAGAGGGCCTGGAGCGGGGAGGTCCTCAAGTCGGCGGCGACGAAGGTGAAGCCGGGGTGGTCGAGGGCTCCGGTGAGGTTGGCCGCCGCGTCCGCGTCGGTGCGCGGGTCGCGGCGGTCCACGCCGATGACGGTTGTCCCGTCGGCGAGGAGGGCGTCGACCAGGTGCGAGCCGATGAATCCGGCCGCACCGGTGACGACCACCCTGGTCAGGGTGGTGCGGGGGTGCGTCAGGGTGTGCTGCATGAAGGTCCCCCGGTGGGAGATGAGTTGAGACGGGATGACGGACCGAACACGGGAGCAGGGCGCTCTCAAGCAACCGGCTCCCGATCCGGGAGAGTGCGTGCCGGCGGTGCCGCGAACTGCTGCTCGGCACCGAGCTGGTGCTGGGCGACGGTCCCGAGCAGCGCGAGCGTGACGATGTGGCCGAGCCCCCACAGCACGGTGAATGCGACACCCAGCGGGTCGCGGTGCGCGCCGCGGTGGCGACCTCGCTGCGGGTTCGCGGTTGCGTCCATGGCTGGGTCCCCTCCGTTCTCTTCGGACGACGGCTGGTCCAGCGTCGCGGTGTGGCGGAGTGTTGCGGAACGTTTCCAGGGGGTTTCTCTCCGAGAGCGCCCGCGCTGCGGCGGGTAGCACTACGCTCACCAACAGGGCCCACAGAGCCGGGGGTTGAGATGAGCGAAGGCATGCTGGCGGTCCACCCGCTCACCTACCTGCTGCAGTTACGCGGATGGGGAAAGAACCAGTTCGCGGGCATGATGCGCGACCGCGGTGCCGCGTTGAAGATCCACCTGGCGACCAACCGGACGCTGGTCTGGAAGTGGGAGCAAGGCCAGGAGCCCGAGCCGGACGCCCAGTACGTCCTGGCCGACCTCCTGGGCGTCAACCCCCGTGCCCTGGTTGCCAATCCGTGGCCGCGATGGCTTCCGGTCTGGGAAGTGACCGGCATCACGGCGCCGTGGACGAAGACCGGTACCGTGGACGTACTGGTGGAACTGGTCAGGAGTGGTCATATGGATCGGCGGGGCTTTCTCACCATCACCGGGGCCGCCATGGCCACCGTCGCCGCGAGCTGGGCCTCAGCCTCGCCAGCCCTCGCTTCCGCCCTCAGCGGCGACCAGGTGACCGACTCCATGGTCGACACCCTCGAAGCCCGCGTCGCCACCCTCCAGACCCTGGACGCCCAGATGGGCGGCGCCCGCCTCATCGAACAGGCCCGCGGCGACCTCGCGATCATCACCGCCCTGCTCAAGCAGGGCCGCCACACCGAAGCCGTCGAGGCCCGCCTCTACGGCCTGGCCGCCCAGGTCAACTACATCGCCGGCTGGATGGCCTACGACAGCGGCCTGCGCTCAGCCGGCCAGCAGTACTACCTCGGCGCCCTCCGCGCCGCCAAGACCGTCGGCGACGACGCCCTCGGCGCCTTCCTGCTCGCCGAGATGGGCGTCCACCTCTCCGACGCCGGCAACCCCGCCGAGCGCGTCGCCCAGGTCGAGACCGCCCTCGCCAACACCCCCTCGACCATGCAGCCCGGCGTCCGCAGCTACCTCGAGCTCCACCACGCCGAGAGCCTCTCCCGCGACGGCCAGCACCAGAAGGCCGGCTCCGCCCTCAACCGCGCCCACGACCTCTGGACCAGGAACGGCGGCGACCAACTCCCCAGCTGGCTCTCCTGGTACGGCGACGCCCAGCTCAGCTCCACCGAGGGCAAGATCATGCTCCGCGCCGGCCAGGTCGAGCGCGCCACCAGCGCCCTCGCCTCCTCCATCGACCACGCCGTCCCCCGCGACCAGGCCGTCCGCTCCGGCCGCCTCGCCACCGCCCGCCTCGCCGGCAAGGACCTCGACGGCGCCCTCGACGCCGCCAACCGCGGCCTCGGCCTCCTCGAAACCAAGGTCCACTCCGTGCGCGCCGTCAACCGCCTCACCAAGTTCGACGGCTACCTCAAGCCGTACGCTGCTGAGCCCGCCGTCGCCGAGTTCCGCGAGCGCCTGCGCGCGCTGCCGGCTATGGCGGCCTGATCAGAACTGCTGATTTCTACCATTTCGACCTGCCGGCTCCCGGCATGGCACGACGGATTCTGTGATCACTAGTTGTTCAGCTGGTTCCTGTGTTGGAGCCAGCTGCTTCGGTGCAGCCAAAACGGAGGATGCCCGGCCGCTTTCGATGCAATTGGGAAACCTGGTGCGACCGACTTGACATCCATCCCCAGGATGCGATCAAGTATTCCCGCCTGGCCCTTGCGAAGCGGCCAGCTCCGGGTATCCCGAACCGACCCTGTGATGCCGACGGACAACCCACTTCGCTGATGTCAGGGCCGTCGTACGAGCTAATGAACCATTCGCACGCGCCTTCTATGCCAGGTCGGGGCAACAGGGAAGGACTGTCGCGCGATGTCGATCCACCAGCAAGTAGCCAGTGCCCGAGAGCAGCTCACCGGAGAGTCGTTGCGTGGGGCAAGGCTCCGCGTCGAAGCCTTGGCGGACTGGTCTGTGCTGATCCCCGCACCGACAGAAACCCAGTCATTGCTTGAGTCGTTGCTTCTGCAGCGCATCGGCTCGCCAACGACCCCCAGCCGGTTCCCGCTGGGCATCGCCGAAGTTGTGCCACAGCGCGCTCGGCTTGACGTTTGGTTCGAAAGCCCTGAGTTTGTGAGCCCAGTTCTTGAGCTACTGCCCTACCGGGACACTCGCAAGTCGGTACGCGGCATCAAAGACCTGTGGGCCAAAGCTGTTGGGACCAGTGTCGAGATCGCCTTCGCACGCAATCCGGACTGCGGAGTGCTCGTGCTCAAGTCTCTGGAGAAGACTGACCTTGGCTCGGTCCTGTCTGACTACCAGTCACAATTGGAGAGTCGTCGACGTACGCCCTTGTGGAGCATTGACCCAAGTGCTCTACCACCTCTGCCTTTTCGGAACTATCGCCGAGGCCGCCCTCGTCGGGCAACGGAGATTGATCACCACAATTCAGCAGGGCAACTTGCCAGTGCTGTCTTGCGCCGCATTCGCTTGTGGGATCGTCTGGCGGGCCACATCAGCCTGAACGTCAGCACGCAATTGGCCGACCACGGCCTTGACTGGCAGATCACCCGCGGGCTGACATCAGGCAGTGCGGTACACGATGAGCGGCTCGTCTCCGTGTTGCAAGACCCCATCGCAGGCCCAGGTCTTGTTGTTGACCTAGCCAACCACGATTGCAGCGAGGGCGTTTGTGTTCTGCGGTTCGTTGCACCTTCTCGCTTTCCGAGCGGTTGGGCCAGCGTGCTCACTGTCCGCACCGTGATCGCGGACGCTCCAGCGGTGCGAAGGTCGACGAAGCCTCGCTCCTTCGAGGTACTGGGCGAGGTCCCATTTCCCAGTCGACCGGGCCGGGGCGGGGGTTCCGCAGTGGTGCCGGATGTCGTCACGCGTGGCGGGCCCGCAGCTGATGCCGACAGAAGCCAACGAGTCTCTCTCGGTCGTTGCATTCAGCTGCTGGCTCCCCGGTTCTCCAAGAGCCCGTGGGAGCTGCGTCGAGCCGCCACCCAGATCGGTGCTGCGTGGGCTCTGCAAGGTGACCGAGTCCTCGTCCTGACAACATCGCAAAGTGATCGACCGTCGCGGATCCCTCGGCGATATGGAGAGCCGGAGTGGCCAACTGCGCAGCGTCCAATGTCACCGGCCGACGCTACCTCCTGGCGAAGGCTTCGCATCGTGCCCGGGGAAGGGGACCTCTACGACTACACCTCCTATGGATATCGCAGTGAGATGCAACCTGTACTCACACGCGCACGGCAGGAATTCGATTGGATCGTCTTTAGCGACGGCTTTGACGATCACGGTATGGGGCCCTACGTAGATGAGCATGCCGATGACTACCTCGTGCTCGTTGGCAGTGGGGGCTACGAGACCACTGTGACGATCACTGAGAGCCGCGACGGAGATGCCGTGAAGCGGGAGATCCCGCTCAGCGCTGCGGAGGCAGCGATGGCTTGGCGCGAACGCAACCTGACCTGCATCCCGTTCGATCGGGTTCCAATCAGTGGCTTGATCCTTCAGCAGCCGATGCAGGACATTGAAGTCTTTGATGACTTTGTCTACCAGGTCGACGCCGAGCTTGCGCGGTGGGGTACCCCGGTACTCGCTAGGCTCCCCTATGACGGTCCCATGGATCGGTCAGGTACGGTCCTGGATGCTGTCAGCGAACAGTATCAGCGCACGTTCCTTGAGCAGTGCGCCTTGATCAAGTCGGCCCTCTCCTCAACTCGGTCATACGGTCCTCCTATCCATTCAAAGCCTGGTCAGCGGCGTAACCGAGATGTCAGGAGCACTGTCGAACAGGCGGTATCGGCGCGCTTCCCGCAGCACCTCCTGAAGAAGGCCAGGTAGGCCCGGTGTCGTTGTTCCTGGAGCGTAGCAAGTCCGCAATTGCGACCTCTATCGTCGCTTTGGCTCCTTCCCAGATGCCGGCATGGGTGACCGCACTCGCGATTCTGGCGGTGCTGGCCTACTGCGTGGTTAAGACTGTCTTCCCACAGGACTCGCCGGACCGATTGGAGTGGTGGAAGGAGCGCCGGAAGACGCATCTGACGCGGCGGCGACCGAGGTGGCGGACGTCGTGCTCATATAGGGAGTCGACGAGGCCAGCTCGCGAGGCGTTCGCGGGCGTTCAGGTCCTTGAGCCCGCAACGGACGTGGATGTGGGCGTCTCGGTCGAAGTCGTGTCTGTCCTAGACCGCGAACAGATCAGAGTTGACAGAACAATTAGGCGGCACCTGTCCGGTGGGGACTACTAGTTCTGCGGGCAGTTCGAGAGGAAGGCATCTTCTCTGCTGGCAGGGCTCAGCGGCCACTGGGACGGCAGATTATGTGAGGGGGCCGGGAAGACCGGCCCCCTCGGCACCTTTAGAGGAAGTGCCGCGCTGTCCAGAGAAGAGCCTCGATGAGTACTCGGGCCACGAGGGACCTGAGGACCTTCTGGCCTAGATCTGTGCAATACGCGCGCTTTTTGTCCGAAGATGCCACAGAGGCCCCCTCAGTCACGGCGTAGAGCCGCTCCGCCGACCGGACGGACTCAAGTCGAGTCCGCTTTGCGGTGTGCCTTGAAACCCGCCGGTCGCCAGTTGGCAGCGCAGGCAACAAGCTACACCTTCGAGACCTTGGTCAGCGAGCGCATCAAGCGTGCTGCGTGGATGGGACGACAGATGTGTGGAAACGGGCTCGTGGCGACGACTGGTCATACTGGCGCCGGCTATTTGCCAGACTGGACACATGTATGTGAAGGGTGGAGAGACCAGGGCTTCCTGGTGCACGGAACTGGCACATGCGCTGAGGGACCGCAAGTACGAGGCCAATGAGCGTGACCTGGGATGGGTCGAGGCGCTGGACCAACTGCGCGAGTGGCTTGGTGACTCGCGGCCCTACACGACACAGCACCGGCGTTCCTGGGAATCAGCGATCGCGGACTTTGCGTACGCGACCAGCCGTCTCCCAGGCCGCGCACGTAGTGTGCTGGGCGTGTCCCTGGCGGACCTGTCCCTGGCCCTGGGGCAGTTGCCTGAGGCGCGGGGGGAGGTTCGAGCACGAGCAGTAGTGCTGGCGGGCAGTCTGGACACTGCCTTGGCCAGTACGCAGCTCCTGGGGGCGGTCTGGAACGACCTGGTGGAAATGGTGCAGGGGCCGGCAGGGGCCGACGACGTGACCGGACTCGTCCGTATGCTGAGAACGCTCCTGCATCGTTCGGACCGTGATGCCGACCGGCTCTTTCAGGTCGTGACTGGAATCCTGTACGACCAGGCCACAGCAATAAGGAGCGCACAAGTGCTTCTCGGAGAACAGGACGGTCTCGCTAGGAGCCCGAAGGGCCTGCCGAGCTTCTACACACAACCTGCTGGTTTGCCGCATTCAGAGCGCGCCGGCCTGTGTAGACGCGTACTGGAGATCCCGCCACGTGATGCCCACCACATTGTGTGGCACGCATTCGACAATGCTCGGATCGGCCAGATGGTCCAGGAGTTTGGCCCGGTTACGCTCTACCATCGCGACTGGCTGCACGGGACCATCGTGGAGAACGGCCCGCACAAGCACACCCTTCCGGTGGAGATCAGCTCGCCTGACGCGGACTTCCCCGCCGATCTGCTGCCCGAAGGAAGAGACGTCGTGATAGCCCGGGTGGACCTCGGGGTCCGGGCGCGGTCCGCCGCCCCGGTTGATTCCCAACTCCAGGCCAGATCGCTGGTTGCTGCCGCTTCGTTCCCCGAAGCACAGCATGGCTGGCAGATGTTCAACGGATACATCCACTTCGGGGACGGGTACCGCACCGACGAGTTCTTCAGCAAGCCAGAAGAGGACCGCACGGAGCAGGCGCCGTTCGGCCACCTCGACGTGACCGCCCGACGGCTCTCCGAACTCGCCCCGCGTGTTATCCCGTTCTTGCCAGAAACGAGCTCAGATCTAGCGGCCGTGATTGACGCGATCGGCTGGTGGAAAAGCACTGGGACCCAGCCCGCCCACCCTGCTGTGATCCTCGACGTCAGAATCCTGGAGATCCTCTCCGCCGCGACATCGGGAGGGCCCTGGTACGAATTCCTTGACTGCTACTACAAGAACGCGTGGATCCATACGCAGATCGCCGGGCGCCTCGTGCAGTTGGCATGGCGCGCACTGGACCACCGAAACCATCTCGACCCTCAAACCGCAGCACAGATCGAACGGCGTCGCAGGACCCTTGTCCTTCATGAGGCGTCGCCTGGCTTTCGTGTCGACCTCGCCCAGGTCATTGCCAGTCTCCCTTTCCTGACTGCCGTCTACCCAGAGAACATGCCGAATCGTAGGCGAGCAACCGACTTGGTCCACCGCCTCGCGGACAGCGATTCTCGGGCCGAGTGGTACAGCGCGCTGGAAGGCACATGGTCACGTGCGGTGTGCCGGCTGCGGTCGGTACGAAATTCCATTGCGCACGGCGGCCCCTCGACAATCGCAGCGGTCGCCACGGTCGCCCCGTTTGCCCACGGCCTCGCGGGTGACGCGCTGCTGGACAGTCTGACCGGACTGATAGAGGGACACAGCCAGGAACAAGGGCAGGAGGGCAGGCGCAATCGGGAAGACCGCTGGGTGCGTCAGTGGCTGTCGGGAGCATCGGCGGCGGAGGCTTTCTCCAATACCCCTTCGTAGCTCACAGGGTTCGGCTGGAGCCGCTCTGGCTGTCTTTGTCGCCAGCTACCTCTGATCGTTGATTGGTGTCTCATGGCGGCGTGACGGCGGCCAGCTCAGTGACGCTGGTGCCGCACTACTGGGCTGCCGCCAGGCTGCCCAGGTGCAGGCCAGCGGTCCTGGCAGCGCGCAAGGCGTCCCTGGCGCGCGCCGCGCCGCTGCGGGTGACCTGCTCGCTCCCGCCGACGCCGACCGTTCGCGCACCGAGGCCCGCGCATGCCCGACAGATGCCCGGCTGGGGCACCGGGTCGTGGCACTTGGAGCACTCGGCGTACCGGGTCGCTGCGGGTCGTACAGCGGGTTGGACGGGCGGTATCTTGCGCTCCAGGCGGTAGCGGAGCACCGCGACGGCCGAGTGCATCGGGGCGGGCAGGCCCGGCAGCAGGGCCTGGGCAAGGTCGGCCTGGGTCGCGCCGTGCTCCAGCCACTGCGCGACGAGGGGCGCGAGTTCCTCGGCTTCGGCCTGGCCGAGCCGCAGGCGCGGCTCGGGCCGGATCACTCGGAACAGCGTGGCAACCGCCTCGCGGACCTGCTCGTCCGGCACCGCCACGGGCTGCTCGGCGGTCTCCTCCTCGGGGTCTTCCGACCGCCCTCCCGTCCTCGTCAGCGGTTGGTCGGCGAGGACCGGCTCGGCGGGATGGGAGGGTTCTTTCACCAGGTCCTTTACAAGGACGCCAGCGCCACCGGTGGTCGCTTCACCGGAGGCCGGACGGGTGACACCCGGCAGCACCGTGAGCTGCGGGGTGTCGTAGACATGGGTCTCGGTGATGATCGTGCCGTCCGGCATGCGGATCTTCTCGACCCGATAGAAGCCGGCCTCGGCCAGCTCCTTCAGGGCCTTGCGGATCGCGCCCCGGCCCTGCGGGCTGGTGTCGGCCATGTGCCGACCGTCCTCGCGCCAGCCGTCGGGCCGGGAGAGGAGGTCCGCGAGCAGGCCGCGGGCGGTGTAGGAGAGCCGTCGGTACTGCAGGACAGCGTTGGGGAGCACGGTGAAGTTGCGCACGTGGGCGCTACGATGGACGCGCATCGGGAGGTACCACTCCTGGTGCCGGACCCCGGAGCGTTGGCGCGCTGCCGGGGTCGCCTATTTGTGGTTAGGCCACGGAACGTAGCACACGCACCGTTCGAAGATCGACACGATCGGCGAGCGATCGCGATCACACATCCGCCGGGCGCAACCGACCTCTCGGTGACCGCTGAGTGTCAGCTACTGCCATCGCGATAGGTCGTGAGCGGCTGCGGTCCAGCCGGGCAGCCGAACCAGCCGCAGTGAACATCCAGCGCCAGAGCAAGCTGCCCTCGGCACCACCTGCGACCTGACCCACTGAAGCGCTTGTGCAAGTTCTATGACATCAACTAAAGTGCGCTTGGCTGTGATGTGCTTCGATGGAAAGTGCTGACCTCAAGGAGCTCTGACGCATGGACGTGCCGCTCTCTCCCTGGATGACCGAGCTGTTCGGTGAGCAGGCGCTCGCCGTCCGTACCGGGCTGGGCCAGGCCCTCCGGAACATGCAGGCCAATGCGCAGGCCGTCCAGGAGCAGGCGGACGTCCGGACGAAGCACCCGTTCGGGACTTCGCGGTGGGCCGGCCAGTTCGAGCGGGTCTACGAGGAGCTCAGGGAGCTTCCCGGGGCCAAGCCGGTGAAGCCGTACCGCTTCCCATTCGAGCTGATGCTGGTCGGACGAGGCCTGATCTACCCGTTCCTCTACGCGAGGACCCGGTCCGACATCCTGACCGCGCGCGTACCCAGCAACTCCGGGATGGTCCGGGAGCTGTTCGCCTTCGCCCCGGCTCCGGCGGCTCCGACAACTGTCCAGGGCGCCTTCGACTTCGAGTTCGCCGCACCGCCCGAGGAACCGGCAGTCGAACTGCACGGCGGTCTCACCGCTGTGCCTCCGGACACCTGTCTTGTCCTGGTGCCCTTTGCCTGCAACTCCTCGGACCTTCTGGAGGCGCAGTGGGGCATCGCCGCTCCCAGCGCCAACGGGCTGTTGGACTGGGTAGGCGGACCGGAGGCACTGCCGCTTCCGGAGACCGTCACCTTCCATGGGAAGCGCCTGTCGTCCATCCCGGCTCAGGTCGGACCCGCAATTCTGGAGCACACCAGCTTCGACCAGGGTGAGACGCCTACTCTTGCCATGTCGTCCCGTTCGAACGTGGATCGAACGCTCAACGTGACGCCACTGACCGAAGCGGAACCAGCGAACCCTCAGATCAACGAAAACGATGCGACGAACTAGGCAAGACCTCATCCCGGGACTGGAAGAACGTGGGATCACCCCTCGTGCCGTCATCGACGGTTTCGATCCAGCCCGGCTCACCCAGGCCCGCCGACTGGCGGAGATGACCAAGAAGGATGTCGCTGAGCGGCTCGGTGTCACGCCGGCCGCCGTCGGCCAGTACGAGACGGGAGTTGCCAAGCCCAGACCGGAGCTGGTTCCCGGCCTGGCGGACATCCTCAGCGTGCCGCTGTCGTTCTTCTTGGCCGGTCGGCCGAGCAGCCGCCTCGATGCCTCGATGGCTCATTTCCGGAGCCTTCGCAGCACTCCGAAGGCCCAGCGCGAACGGGCGCTGGCCTTCGCCGAGCAGGTCTGGGAACTGACCTACGCCCTGGAGCTGCGGGTACAGCTGCCAGCCGTGGACCTGCCCGGCTTTGCCGGAGGGGAGGTGCATCCCGGCGAAGAGCTACCGACAGAGCCTGCGGCGGCGGCGCGAGAGCTGCGTTGCCGTTGGGGTCTGGGGGACGGTCCGGTCACCCACCTCGTGAGGCGGATGGAGTCCCACGGCATCATCGTGGTCATGCCGCCGGCGGGCGACACATCGGCCACAACTGTCGACGCATTCTCCTCCCGGACTGCCCGGCCCCTCGCGGTCCTGACGTCCAATCGTGCTGATGACGTCTACCGGCACCGCTTCACCGCCGCACACGAGTTGGGTCATCTGGTGCTTCACGGCGACGCCACCGGGGACAGCCGGCAGGAGAAGGAAGCTGACGCCTTCGCGGCCGAGTTCCTCACCCCGCAGTCCAGCATCCTGCCGCTCCTCCCTCGCCGCATGGACCTCGCGCGCCTGGCCGAACTGCGGCGCACCTGGGGCGTCTCCATACACTCGTTGATCTACCGCTGCCGTGAACTCGGGCTGACCTCGGATGCGACGACCAGCCGCGCCTACCAGCGCTTGCGCGCGCTCGAAGGGCAGCCGGGATTCGCGTCCGAGTCGGTCAACGGCTTCTCCGGCGAACAGCCCGCCCTCCTGCGCCAGGCCTTCGAACTCGCGGCCGAGGAGGACGGCCTCACGGTCGAGAAGCTCGCCCGTGAACTCGCTTGGAAGTCGGAACGCGTCTGTGAGCTGCTGGGAGTGCGGAATGAGCGCCCGGTGCTTCGCCTGATCAGCAGTCATTCTTGACGCCAAGGCCTGGCCATGGCTGGCTGATAGGGAGACCGGCTCGATGCCGGTCTCCCTATCGGCTCTTCGCTGGCGAAGAGCCTTTGCGCTCGGGTTCTTCGGTCAGCTGAGGTAGGTGTGCCGGAAGAGCCCGTCGAAGCCGAGGCCTCGGTACATCTCGTCGAAGGACGCCCACACCTGCTCGTCTTTCGCGGCGCCTCGCGCGGCGGTGACGTCGGCGGTCTCCAGCTCGTGTTCCCGCCACTTGTATTCCGTTGCAGGTTCCTGCTCGTTGCCGAGCTGCCTTGGTGACTTTGGCCCGCGTACGTCTTGGCCGTCAGCTTGTAGGACGAAGGTTGGGGGTGGCGGGCGGCCATCGCAGCTTGCGATAGGCGTTCGTTGGTCTGGTCGATTCCTGCGGGCATACCTCACGTCTGGTCATCGATACGCTGAGCCCGTGAGTCAGCACCCTGCCCAAGCCGACCGACGTCGTCCCGGCCTCTGGTACGTCCTTACGCCGATCCTGAGCGTAGGCCTGCTCGCCTGCGCACCGTTCTGGCACGCCTCCACGCGGTTGTCCCGCGCTCATCAGCGCGATGCAGCGAAGGCTCGCCGCCTGGCCATCGTGTTCACCGCCGTCCTCGCCGGCGGCCTACTCATCCCTCCTGCCGCAGGCTTCACCGCGCTCGCCGGGATGATCATCGCCCTGATCCTCGCCTCGCCGTACCGATCCCTGATCTATGGCAACACCGCTCAGCAGCCGATACCGGCCGCTTCGGAGCCCGCTGGCGCTCTCGCCGTGGCCCAACAGGCCCGAGCCCTGCGGGCCGAGGCGCGCCGTATCGTTCAGGACGATCCTGCCATGGCCCGTGAGCTGGGTATCGGCCGACCGGGCCGAGGCAACGGGTACGACGACGGCGGGCTGCTCGATCTGAACAGCGCCAATGCCCAGACGATCGCTCAGGTACTCGATGCCAGCCCAGATATGGCCGAACGCATCGTCACCGCCCGCCGGGAGATTGGCGGCGCGTTCCGCTTGCTGGATGAGGTCATCACGTTCGCGAGCCTCACCGAGGGCGAAGAGCTGGTCGTCCGTGAACGCGGAGTCCTACTGCCGTGTTGAACAGCACGTCGGGAGCCTCAGGGAGGAGGCGCTGGAATTCGGCGCGGTCCTGGTCGGTCATGGTGGCGACGAGGCCAGTTCCGGTGGCGGCGTGGTCGGGGAGCGCGATCCAGTACCGGTAGGCGAGGACGCGGAGGGCGTCGAGCGGGTCGACGAGGTCTCGCTTCAGCAGGAGCTTGTACACGTCGAAGAGGGCTTCGAGCTCTTCCTCTCCGGCGGCGTCGGCGATGGCCTGCTCGGGCTCGCTGAACGGGCGCCCGTCTTGGTGGGACCAGGTGTTGGTGTCGTCGCGGTAGACGAAGTCCGCGTCGAACAGCAGCTTCATGATGTTGCGGTTGACGAGGTTGGGAGTGGTCAAGGCTCTCCTTGGGGAGTTGCATGTGGATGCGCGGCTGTCGGCGGCTTGGTGGCCGTCGCTCGGTGGTGGTCTGGCGAATCGCTTCTGTGCGTTCCGGGGCCGTTAGCCTCGGGGTTCAGCGCTTGCGGCGTTGGGGGTTGAGTCCGGGCTGGTGTGCCAGGGCCGGCTGATCCGTGCCGAGTGCGGGTGTGACGGGCCTGGTGGTGCGGAGGCGGGCGGCGTCGGCGGCGCGGTTGGGTTTGGGGTTACGGCTGGTGTGCTGGATGCGGCCGAGGAGGACCTTGGCGGGCTGGCGAGCCGTGGCGAGTTCGCGGCGGGCGGCTGCCTCGGTGAGGAGTTGGCGGGGTTGGTGGCCGCTGGCTTCGGCGTCGGCGAGGACGGTGGCGAGGGCGGGCCAGGTGGGGTCGGCGAGGATCCGTGCGGCGTGGCTGGGGATGGCGGCGCGGAGGTCGTGAGCGAGGTCGTTGATCGTCTCCTGGGCGGGCTGGCGGTGGGCGAGGGCGGCGAGGTGTTCGGCGGCGGCCTGGTCGTAGGCGCCCTGCAGGTGCTGGACGGCGAGCTGGGCGGCCTGGGCCTGCTGGTGGTGGCCACGGGCCTGGTGCCAGCGGCCGGCGAGGACCGCCGCCCAGACGAGGGCGGCGATCAGGACGGTGAGGGCGTTGCCGCCGGGTCCGTCGCCGGCGTGGAGGATGTCGCGGGCGGCCCGACGCAGGTCGGCGGCGGCTCGGTGGTCGGCGCGTACCCGGGAGTGTTGGGCGCGGGCGAACGTGCGGGTGGCGGCTTGTAGTTCGGCGCGCAGCTCGTCGGGTGCTCGCTGGGCGGTGGCGTTGATGATGTCGCCGAGGGCGGTGATCTGGGCCTGCGCGAGCGCGCTGTCCCCGGTGTCTCCGTCGGCTTCGGTGAGGTGGAGGGTGTCGAGGGCGTCAGTGGTGCGCTGCCAGCTGGTGCTGTGGCGGTAGCGGAGGGCGGTGGGGTGCTCCTCCGGGGCGCTGGTGGCGAGGAGTGCTTGGAGCTTGGGCAGGGAGAGATCAGGGGCGATCTTGCTGCCGGAAAGGTAGTTGGGTATGCCGTCGGTCTTGAGGTCGCCGGGCCGGGCTACGGAGTACCCCTTCAGGTCGCCGGAGGCTGATCAAGCACCGCGAGAGCGTCAAGACGGTGCAGAAGCAGCTCGGCCGCGCCAAGCCGTCGATCACGCTCAACACCTACACGCACCTGTGGCCGGACGAGGAGGACACAACGAGGACGGCGATCGAGGCTGTCTTCAGTAGCGCACCCTCGATGTGCCTCCCCAGGCCAAGGCGTTGAGTGTCGGGTGGCGCTCTCACGGTAGGCATGTCGGCCGCGAAGCGGGTGGCCGCCGTTTGGACGTGCACCATCTACCACAGAGCCGTCGTGCAACGTGGGGTCATTTCTCGAACGTAAGTCCTTGGGGCCAACTGGCTTGATCTCAGGGCGCGTTGTCAGTTGCGTCCTCTACCGTGCGAGATGGAGTGTTCAACTCGACGAGGAGGACTGCCATGGCCGAGCAACTGCGTCGGAACTACAGCAACGCCACCGTGGCCGCGTTGATGACCCTGGCCCGAGGTGGATGTTACGCGCCGCGCTGCGGGGCTCCGACCGTACGCGTCATCGACGGGGAGCCGATGCTGAATCTCGACATCGCGCACATCCGAGCCCTCAAGCCGGAGGGGAAGCGGTTCGACGCGATGTGGACCCTGGAGCAGAGGAACAGCTTCGCCAACTTGTTGCTGCTGTGCAACGTGCACCATAAGCGGGTCGACGGGGCAGGCGGAGAGAACTACACCGTGGAGATCCTGGAGGAGTGGAAGCGCGTTCGTGAGGCGGACGGACGAGACGCCCTGGCGGGACTGAGCGGTCTGACCGAGGCGCGGCTGGTGGAGATGATCTACGAAGCGCAGGAAGCGTACGTCGAGCGGATCGGCCCCCTTTTGGGGAGCATCGCAAAGGAGATGCCAGAACTGGCGTCCCTGATGAAGGTCCTCAGGTCGGACCTGGAGGTGCTGCGCGGCAGCCGGTTGGGGGTCTCCGAGGACACGGCTTGGATGCTTCACGAGGCCAGCAACGGGCTCCAGCACCTTCAGGACAACGCCCCCTGGCTGCATGAGGCCAGCCGTGACCTGCGCCACCTTCAGGACAATGCCCCACTGCTCGCGAACGCCGCCAGCGCCCTCTCGCGGTTGGCTGATCTGCCGTCGTCGCTGAGCTCGGCTGCCGGTGACATCCGGAGCGCGGCTGCGGCGTTGGCGGACGCAAAGTACTGACGGGTTCCGGGCGCGACGCGGAATCGACTGAGGTGTCGATGACCGACTTGGTGCCCGCACCGCCGGTCAGAAGTCAGCCCTACTCGGCAAGGGCACAACGAGGGTCGTCGGTGGCGGTTGTCCCCGCCGAAGTGCCCTCGTTGTGCCCTGTGGCCACCTGGAGCCTGCGTTTCCGCCCCGCTGACCTGCGAGTCTGCGGCGATTGCGGCGCTGACCCGGAAAACTCCTGTCACGTGTTTTCCCCGCAACGTGATCTCGATCCCAGGTAGGCCCTAGCGGTTCGTCGCGAGGAAGCGGAGGTACCGGCGCAGGCCGAAGGCGCGGCGATGTTGTTCGACAGCCGTGGAGAGCTGGGCGACCAGCAGATTGTGGGCGGCGCTCGCGCTGGCGAGTTGGGCTTGTTGCTGGAGGAGCAACGCGCGCTGCTTCTGAGTAGCCGTCTGGTGCTGCTGCTTCTCCGTGTTGGCCTGCTGCTGGTGGGTGGTGATGCGCTGTTGGAGCTGAGTGCGCTTCAGTGAAGCCGCGCTCTCGGCCCGCGCGATGTCGGCTTCGTGCTGCTTCTTCTGCGCGGCGAACTGCTGGCGGATCGCCGTTCGCTCCTGCTGGCTCAGACTGGTCGGAGCCGACTTCTGGGCTCGTTGCTCTAGCGAGGTCCGCCAGCTTTCGAGTGCGGCGGCCCGGACTTCGCCAACGCCCGGAACCTTGACCTCCTGGCCGTTGGGCCTGATGAGGAACGCGTCGCGGTTGTTGTACCGGCTGCTCTGCATATACCGGACACCGGTGAAGTCGGCGGCCGTGCGGATGCCGGCGGCGACCAGCGCGGTGACTGTCCCCGAGCCCATATTGGAGAGCCTCTTGACCTCTTGAATGGAGGATCGGCCGAGTCTTTCCCGGACGTGTGTCCTGATCGCGAACGCCAGCGCGGCTTCCAGCCGCTTCTGCTCCGTGGTGGCCAGCGTGCTCAATTTCGTCCGGAGGCTGCCGGTCTCCTTGTTGAGCGCGCTCGTGATCCGGGCCTGTTCGTCGCGCAGTTTGGCCTGGAGGTTTTTGATCTGCTGATTGATCTGTGCGTCCCGGTGCGCGCTGACCTTGGCCAGGGCATCGATCTCCTCGCGGACCTTCTGCACTGCTGCCGCCGGGTCCTCCACCGTTCCCGCCTGCTGTTGAAGCGCCCGCAGCCGGGCTTTCGAGGCTTTGACCTCGGGACAGGAGGACCGCGTGGCCTGGAGGGCGCCACCGGACACGAGGAGAGCCCCGATCTGGGCAGCGGCCAGATAGCCGTAACCGGCGGGCATCACGCTGATGGCGGTCAGCGCCACGGGGGCGGCCGACCCGGTCAGTGCGAGGACGCCGGAGAGGACATCGGTCGCTCGGCGACGCGCGAAGCCCCCGGAGGTGATCGTGCCGGCACTCCCGCTGCTTCCCGCCGGGGCGTTGCGTGGTGGCGGGATGTGCCCGGCAAGCCAGGAGGGGGTTCCGTTCGCAGGGGCTGCCGTAGGAGTCGGACGCTGGGTCGAAATCGCACCGGCTGTGGACAGCGCCGGTACCGCGTGGGTGCCCGCAGTGAGCAGGCTGTGCGTTTGCGCGGCCAGCGCTCGAAGGTTCGGGTCCGCATGGGTCAGCAGCAGGCTCCAGACCAGCGAGGACCGCGGCTCCTTGAAGTCATCCTCCTTCAGAATCAGGAACTCTCCCTGATCGTCGTGCAGTTGAGCCCAGATGTCGGGATCGGTGGCAATCGCGACCAGGCTGAGGTGGATGATCCAGGACGAGAAGCGGTCCATCGAGGGGCCGAAGTCCGAGCTCGTGCGGCTCGGGGACTGGTAGTTGCGGTGGCCGTTCTCCGTGGACCCCTGTCCCTTGAGGTCCGGAACGTACATTCCGTCGTAGTCGACGAGGCGGAATGTGCAGTCGGACGCGACCAGGAGGTTTCCGTGCTGGAGGTCGCCATGGGCGATGCCGAGCTTCTCCAGGTCGGCCACCAGTGCGGAGAACTGCTCGGCAACCCTGAGGATGGCCGTCGAGTCCCGAACGTTCCGGTCGATCCAGGTGATCAGATTGGTGCCCTCCGCCCAGGCCATCTTCAGGGTCGGGTACCACTGGCCGGCGACGAGGACGCCCCGCGGCAGATACTCGATTCCGACCGGCCAGGGCTGGGACAGCTTGGCGTGCCTGAGGCCGGCGAGCTGCTTGCTGATGGCCTGGTAGCGGGCCTCCAGGGTGCTGCTGTCGCGGGTGAAGCACTTCAGCGCGTATCGCTGACCACCCGGGGCGGTGATGGAGAAGACGCTCGCGAAGTTCCCTGAGATCGCCTTCGGCCCGAGCACGGGGCTCTGCTGGACCGTACCGTGTTTGAGATCGGGGTCCTCGAAACACAGCGCGGGGTTCTGAAGGGCTTCCACATAGTTCGCGCCGGTCGGAAATCTGCGTCCGGCGACAGGTCCACCAGCGGGGGAGACCGCCATCACCCCTCCGTCTTCACCCGCACGCGAATGAGGGCTACGTCGTCGTTGCGCATCCGGGACTCGGCCCGCTCGTGATGGAGCCAGTCGGCGAATGTCTCCTCGCCCAGATCGGCGAGCCTGCCCAACTGCTTCCCTGCTCCGCCCGATTCGATCTCGGGGTGCGACAGCAGCCACGCCGCCAGGGCATCGGTTGCCAGGAGGATCTCGTCGTGTGTGCGCAGCTCGCCCGCTGCGGTCGACATCCGGCTGGCGATCAGCGTGGCGTCCCGGTTGCGGCTGCTCAGAAGTTGAGGGGTGATACCGAATCCGTGGCCGTCCGTGATGGGGAACGAAGTGACCAGGCGGTCGTCACGGAGGTGGAGGAGACAACTGTCGCCGAGGGCGAGGGCACGCCAGGCCCAGCGTGGCACCGCCTCGGAACCCTCCGGACCGGGAGGTACCGCCTGCACGTGAACGGCCGTCAGCGTTGCGAAGGCCCCCTTCTGCAGACCCGGTTGCTCGTACCAGGCGATCGGCCGCCCGCTGGCCGCCCGCTCCGCCTGGTACGTCGAGAGGTACCCGTCCCACTGGTCGACGGTGCGGGCCAGGAGATCCTCGACGAAGGCCCCGGACAGGACGCCCTGCCGATCCCCCCGCTCATCGGCAGCCACCATCGACGCGACCGCGCCCTTCACCAGTTGCCTGGCCCAAGCTCCGGCGAGCAGGCTCTCGGACGCCCCGTCGGACACGGCGGCGAAGAGCGAACTGGTGTCGGAAGACAACGAGGCCTCGATGGCGTCCTCGCACTCCTCCAACGAGTTGCCCGTCTTGGGCACGCGGAAGTGCTGGACGTCAAGGGGCGTTGAGTGCGCGCCCACGCCGTTCAGCGTAGTTCCGTGGCGCGCGTACCGATGTCGAGGAACTCGATGATGGACGTGATGTCGGCGTTGTAGACGAAACCGCGCGTGGCCTCGCTGACACGGTGGCCCTGCGAAGCGGTGTAGGAACGCATGTGGCTCGGCAGCACGCTCGACATGTGGAAGAGCAACCGGGAGTAGGTATCCGGGAGTTCGCTCTCGCTGTCGGGGAAGGTGACGGGAGTTCCGCTCGCCCCGGAGACGTGCAGGTTGAAGAGGAGCACCGGACCGTCGGCGGTGGCGTGCGAGGCGAGTCCGATGGCCGCGCTCGTGGGGTCGCCGTCGGTGGACTCGCCGTCCGTCAGGTTGAGGACGATGGGCGGGAAGCCGCCCGGGTGCTGGTCGACCCAGCGGGCGACCAGGGAGTCGGCGTAGCCGAGGGCCCGGGTCATCGGGGTGCCGCCGTTGGTGACCGGGTCCATCCAGACCGGGAACTGTACGGTCGTTTCGACGAGACCGCCGGCGCCGTCCGGAACCTTCTTCGTACGGCTCTCCAGACGGGCGGGGCTGTTCGCGATCTCGCTCAGCGGCACGAGGTCACGCCCGGCCAGCGCGCCGGTGAAGGCGGAGCCGACCTGGGTGTGGCCGTAGCCGATCACGGCGACGTGGAAGTAGTCGCGGACGCCTTCTTCCTTCGCGCACTTGACCGACAGCTCGGTCAGCAGCCGGTTGATGGCGTCGGACACGACCTGGGCGCGTTGCTGGACCGTCTCGCCGCTGCCGATGGGATCGCTCATCGAGGCGGACTGGTCCACCAGGAAGATGAAGCAGCCGGGGTTGGTGCGGCTGATTTCGGCGGTGTAAGGCATCTCGGTGACCCGGCTCCTCTTGCGCGACGGGGGACCGAATCGCACGGCACAGGAACACGTGCGGGAAAGCCTGACCCCCCAGGGAAGCCGATCGTAGCGGATGGTGTGCTATGGAGTCACCGTGTTCTGGAGCCGGAAGCCTCTGTGGCCGAACACCTCCGCGTTCACCCGTGGCGGGACGAGGAGGGCACAACGAGGACGGCGATCGGGGCTGTCCCCGCCGAAGTGCCCTCGTTGTGCCCTGTGGCCATCTGGAGCCTGCGTTTCCGCAGCTCAGCGGGGTCGACTAGCGGTAGTTCACGTACTGGATCGCGAAGTCCAGGTCCTTGCCCTTGAGCAGGGCCTGCACGGTCTGCAGGTCGTCGCGGCTCTTCGAGCTGACCCGCAGCTCGTCGCCCTGGACCTGCGCCTTGACGCCCTTCGGGCCCTCGTCGCGGATGATCTTCGCGACCTTCTTGGCATCCTCCGTGGAGATGCCCTCCTTGATGTCCGCGAAGATCTTGTACTCCTTGCCGGACAGCTGCGGCTCACCGGCGTCCAGGGCCTTGAGCGACAGTCCGCGCTTGATGAACTTGCCCTGTAGGACGTCCAGGATGGCCTTCACGCGCTCCTCGCCGTTGGCCTTCATCTCGATCTTCTCGCCGGAGCGGCTGATCTCGCCGCCGACGCCCTTGAAGTCGAAACGGGTGGCGATCTCACGGGAGGTCTGGTTGATCGCGTTGTCGACCTCCTGCCACTCGACCTTCGAGACGATGTCGAAACTGGAGTCGGCCATGGGTGTTGGTCTCCTTGATGTTCTGGCTTCACTGGCACGGCCTGCCCCACCGGGCGTCCGCCTCCCCAGCCTATCCAGCGGTACCCCGCCCCCGCCCCCGACAGCCACGCCGCGGCCCTTGATCATCACGTGACCTATCGAGTGGCGGAGCACCCCCCGGCATCAGGTATTGTTTACGACGTCGAACGGGGCGTACGCCCCGGGAGACGAAATCCTGGCTGGTTGCCCGAGCGGCCAAAGGGAGCAGACTGTAAATCTGCCGCGCAAGCTACGCAGGTTCGAACCCTGCACCAGCCACAGGATAGAGAACAGCCCCCGATCTGCGGAGACGCGGATCGGGGGCTGTTGTCGTTTTCGCGTCGCGTGAGGGCCGTGGCGGTGCCGGGCCGGTGGCCGGGCACACTTATTGCGCATTGCTTGCAATTACGGGCAGTAGGCAGCAGAGTGGGTGCGGGGGTGGGTGGGGCCGTTCAGCGTGATTGTGGTGGTGTCCCGGGTGTGCGTAGGGCGCGCCGGGGGTTCTTCGCAAGAGCTGGTCGTCTTCCCAACCGGCGCCCGCCGGGACAGCGGCCCACCCATCCCCGCCACCGCCCCCCGCCATGAGCTCTCCCGCGGTGCGTCAAGGGCCCGTCAATGGTTCCTGGGGCGGCGTCAGGAACGCGTAGGGGTCGGGGGAAGGGCAGGGGTGCGGCCCGCAGGATCGGAGGAACTACCGATCGCGGAGGTTCCGTCCGATGTCCAGCGCCATCACCACCCCGGCCGTCACGGCCGAACCCGAGCCGCCGGACGCCGGTGCGGGCGACGAGCGGCACCGGCTGAGTGCGCTGGGCGGTCTGTCGGCGCTGTCGTTGGACGCGATGGCCTCGGTCGCGTACGGGCCGGAGTCGATCGTGCTGGTGCTGGCCGCGGCCGGCGCGTACGGGCTGGGCTTCACGCTGCCGGTGACGGTGGCGATCGCGGTGCTGCTGGGCGTGCTGGTGGCGTCGTACCGGCAGGTGATCGCGGCGTTCCCGGACGGCGGCGGCGCGTACGCGGTGGCGAAGGAGCACCTGGGCCGGCGGACGGCGCTGACGGCGGCCGCCTCGCTGGTGATCGACTACATCCTGAACGTGGCGGTCTCGGTGACCGCGGGGGTGGCGGCGCTGACTTCGGCGGTGCCGAGCCTGTACGACGACCGGGTCTGGCTGTGCCTGGGCGTGCTGGCCCTGGTGACGGCGGTGAACCTGCGGGGGATCGCCGAGTCGGCGCGCTGGTTCATGGCGCCGACGGCCGTCTTCGTGGTGTCGATCCTGGCGATCATCGTGGTCGGCCTGTTCCGGGACGGCCCGGCGAGCACCGAGGCCGCCGCGGGCCACGCCTCGACGCTGGCCGAGAACGCCACGACCGTCGGCGCGCTGCTGCTGCTCAAGGCGTTCGCGGCCGGGTGCTCGGCGCTGACCGGGGTGGAGGCGGTGGCGAACGCCGTCCCGTCGTTTCGGACCCCGCGGGTGAGGCGGGCGCAGCACACCGAGGTGGCGCTCGGCGCCCTGCTCGGCGTGATGCTGATCGGGCTGGCCGTGCTGATCGGCCGTTTCCACCTCCAGCCGGTGGAGGGCGTCACGGTGCTGGCCCAGCTCGCCGACGCCTCGCTCGGCCACGGCGCCGCGTTCTACGTGGTCCAGTTCGCCACCGTGGTGCTGCTCGGGCTGGCCGCGAACACCTCTTTCGGCGGGCTGCCGGTGCTGCTGCACCTGCTCGCCCGGGACAACCACCTGCCGCACGTGTTCGCGCTGCGGGCCGACCGCCAGGTGCACCGGCACGGGGTGCTGTTCCTCGCCCTGGTGTCGGCGGCGCTGCTGGTCGGCTCGGGCGGGGACGTGAACAGCCTGGTGCCGCTGTTCTCGATCGGCGTGTTCGTCGGGTTCACGATCTGTCAGGTCGGCATGGTCCGGCACTGGTCCGTGCACCGGCCGGCCGGCTGGGCGTGGAAGGCCGCGCTGAACGGGTTCGGCGCGCTGCTCACCGGGGTCGCGACGGTGGTGGTGACCGGCACCAAGTTCACCGAGGGCGCCTGGGGCATCGTGGTGGCGCTGCCGCTGCTGGTGGTGCTGTTCGAGGCGGTGCACCGCAGCTACGGGCTGATCGGCGAGCGGCTGGAACTGGGCCGGGTGCCGGGCGCGGTGACCCGCCAGCGCAGCCTGGTCGTCGTGCCGGTGACGGCCATCACCCGGCTCACCCGGGACGGCCTGTCGGCGGCGCTGTCGCTCGGCGACGAGGTGCTGGCGGTGACGGTGGTGCACGAGCAGTCCGAGGCGGAGGCGCTGCGGCGGGACTGGGAGCTGTGGCAGCCGGGCGTGCCGCTGGTGGAGATCCCGGAGGACCGCCGCCGGCTGGGCCAGCCGATCGCCGCGTTCGTGAACCGGCTCGGCGAGGAGCACGCCTACGACCGGCTGACGGTGCTGATCCCGGAGGTGGAGCCGGCCCGCTGGTGGCAGCGGGCGCTGCAGAACCGGCGCGGTGCCGTGATCGACCGCGCGCTGCGCCGGCACACGGACGCGGTGGTCTGCCGGCTGCGGATGCGGATGTGACCCGGGCCGGTGCAGCCGAGGTGTTGGGCGTCCACACCCCGGGCGTCCACACCCTGGACGCCCGATAACAACCTGGCATCTTGACGCAGTCTTAACGGGGCGGCCTTAACGCCCTCGATACGCCCGGCACGTGCCCGCCCGCAGTGGCCCTGACCTGCGGGAAGTCCATGAGGGCGGGACGTGCCGGGCCGGCGCCGCAACGGATTCCGTCGTGTCCGACCGAACTTACGCTCGCCAACGTGTTCAACGTGCCCCAGGCGCTCAAGCGCCTCGTCATCGGCCGGGCCATGCGCAGCGAGGAGCTCGGCGAGACGCTGCTGCCCAAGCGGCTGGCGCTGCCGATCTTCGCCTCCGACCCGCTCTCCTCGGTCGCCTACGCGACCCAGGAGATCCTGCTGGTGCTCACCGTCGGTGGCGCCGCCTTCCTCTACCTGACCCCGTGGGTCGCGGCCGGTGTGGTCGCGCTGATGGCGGTCGTGGTGATGTCCTACCGCCAGGTGGTGCACGCCTACCCGAGCGGCGGCGGCTCGTACGAGGTGGTGTCCCGCAACCTCGGCGCCAACTCCGGTCTGGTGGTGGCCGCCTCGCTGCTGGTCGACTACGTGATGACGGTCGCGGTGTCGGTGGCCTCCGGGGTGGACAACATCATCTCGGCGGTGCCCTCGCTGGCCGGCCACCGGGTCTGGCTGGCGCTGGGCTTCGTGCTGCTGCTGATGGCGGTGAACCTGCGCGGCGTCCGGGAGTCCGGCAAGGCCTTCGCCGCGCCGACGTACCTGTTCATCGGCGGCATCCTGCTGATGGTGGTCACCGGGCTGGTCCGGGTCGCGCTCGGCGACGCGCCGGTGGCGTCCAGCGCCTCGTACGGGATCCTCCCGGAGGAGGGCAAGGACACGGTGGCCGGCCTCGGCCTGCTGATGCTGGGCCTGCGGGCGTTCGCCTCCGGCTGTACGGCGCTGACCGGGGTGGAGGCGATCTCCAACGGCGTCCCGGCGTTCCGGGCGCCGAAGGCGAGGAACGCCGCGCGCACCATGGCCGTGATGGGCACCACGGCCGTGGTGATGTTCGCCGGCATCACCGCCCTCGCGCTGATCGCCAAGGTGCACATCACCGAGGGCGGCGCCTGCCGGCTGACCGGCTTCCCCGGCGACTGCGCGAGCACGCCCCAGCAGACCGTGATCGCCCAGCTCGCGGCGGCGATCTTCGGCGGCGACCACAGCGTGCTGTTCTACGCGATCCAGGCGGTCACCGCGCTGGTGCTGATCCTGGCCGCCAACACCGCCTTCAACGGCTTCCCGCTGCTGGCGTCGATCCTGGCCGAGCACCGCTACCTGCCCCGGCAGATGCACACCCGCGGGGACCGGCTGGCCTTCTCCAACGGCATCATCGCGCTCGCGGTGGTGGCCGGCGGGCTGCTCTGGCTGTACGACGCGAACGTCACCAGCCTGATCCACCTGTACATCCTGGGCGTCTTCACCTCGTTCACGCTGTCCCAGATCGGCATGGTCCGGCACTGGAACCGGGCGCTGGCCACCGAGACCGATCCGGCGGTGCGCCGCTCGGCGCTGCGCTCCCGGGTGATCAACGCCTTCGGCGCGGTCGTCACCGCGCTGGTGCTGGTGATCGTGCTGCTCACCAAGTTCACCCAGGGCGCCTGGCTGGCCGTGGTCGCCGCGCTGGTGCTGTGGCTGATGATGCGCGGCATCCGCCGGCACTACGACGGCGTCGCCGCCGAGCTGGCGGCGGATGACCCGGAGGCCGAGTCGGCGCGGCCCGCCCGGGTGCACGGGATCGTGCTGGTGTCCAAGCTGCACAAGCCGACGCTGCGGGCGCTCGGCTACGCGGAGGCGTTCCGGCCGGACTCGCTGGAGGCGCTGACGGTGGCGGTGGAGCCGGAGGCCACCGGGGAGTTGGAGCGGCAGTGGACGGAGGCCGGCGTCCGGGTGCCGCTGAAGGTGCTGGACTCGCCGTACCGGGAGATCACCAAGCCGGTGCTGGCGTACGTGCGGGAGCACCGCCGGGACAGCCCCCGGGAGGCGGTCGCCGTGTTCATCCCGGAGTACGTGGTCGGCCGCTGGTGGGAGCACCTGCTGCACAACCAGTCGGCGCTGTGGCTGAAGAGCCGGCTGCTGTTCACGGCGGGCGTGATGGTGATCAGCGTGCCGTGGCAGCTGACCTCCTCCGGGCGCGCGGGCGGCCCGTCGCGCCGGGCGCCCGGCGCGGTGCGCCGGGGCGAGCCTGCCCCGGGGAGCGGGTACGAGCGGCTCCCGGCGCCGGAGAAGGTCTGACCGGAGCCGCATCCGGCCCCCCTCGGCCCCGGCCGCACGAGCCCGCACGAGCCCGCACGAGCCCGCACCCCCACCCGCACCCCCACCCGTACGGAAGCCCCGGAATCCCGGGGCTTCCGGCGTTCCGGCGCCGGGTCGATCACGGCCTGATGACGACGGTCACGGCCCGGTGAAGCGGGCGTCAAGGTCGCGTCAACGTCCCGCAGTCACCCGTATGGAGGGCGTCAGGGAGCCATAACGCGCCTCTGACGGCTGCTTTGCTGCATCTGCCGGTCGTCCGCCGGCGCCGCGCGAAGCCCCCGGCCCGCCCGCGGCAGTCTCCCGAACCGCTCTGGTGGAGCCCATGTCCGATCTCATCTACGTCGGTGTCACGGTCGCCGTGTTCGCCGTCATCGCCCTGATCGCGCGGGGGGTGGAGAAGCTGTGAGCGCGGAGAACATCGCAGGTCTGATCGTGGCCGTCGCGCTCGTCGGCTATCTCGTCGTGGCGCTGATCTTCCCGGAGAAGTTCTGACATGGGATCCACTCTCGCGGGCTGGTTGCAGGCCCTTGCCCTGGTCGGGGCACTGGCCCTGTGCTACCGCCCCCTTGGCGACTACATCGCCAAGCTCCTCACCACCACCAAGCACCTCAGAGTCGAGCGCGGCATCTACAAGGTGATCGGCGTCGACGGCGACGCCGATCAGCGCTGGCCGGTGTACCTCCGCTCGGTGCTGGCCTTCTCGGCCGTCTCCGTCCTCTTCCTCTACGGCCTGATCCGCCTCCAGGGCTACCTGCTGCTGAACCTCGGCGTTCCGCAGATGGAGGGTCACCAGGCCTGGAACACCGCGATCTCGTTCGTCGCGAACACCAACTGGCAGTCCTACGCCGGTGAGTCCGCGATGGGCCACCTGGCGCAGATGGCGGGCCTGGCGGTGCAGAACTTCGTCTCCGCGGCCGTCGGCATCGCCGTCGTCGGCGCGCTGATCCGGGGCTTCACCCGCAACCGGACCGACCGGGTCGGCAACTTCTGGGTGGACCTCACCCGGATCAACCTGCGCCTGTTGCTGCCGATCTCGATCGTCTTCGCCCTGGTCCTGGCCGCCTCCGGCGTGATCCAGAACTTCCACGGCTTCCACGAGGTGGCCACGCTCGGCGGCGACGTGCAGAAGATCCCGGGCGGCCCGGTGGCCTCCCAGGAGGTCATCAAGCTGCTCGGCACCAACGGCGGCGGCTTCTTCAACGCCAACTCCGCGCACCCGTTCGAGAACCCGACCGGCTTCTCCAACCTGGTCGAGATCTTCCTGATCCTGCTGATCCCGTTCGCGCTGCCGCGGGCCTTCGGCCGGATGGTGGGGGACAACCGCCAGGGCTACGCGATCCTCGCCGTGATGGGCCTGTTCTGGGTCGCCTCGACCGCCCTGCTCACCTTCGCCGAGTCGCAGCACCAGGGCACCGCCCTGCAGGCCGCGGGCGCCGCGATGGAGGGCAAGGAGCAGCGCTTCGGCATCGCCGCCTCCGGCCTGTTCGCCGCCTCGACCACGCTGACCTCGACCGGCGCGGTGAACTCCTTCCACGACTCGTACACGCCGTTCGGCGGCGGGCTGACGGTCTTCAACATGATGCTGGGCGAGATCGCGCCCGGCGGTGTGGGATCCGGCCTGTACGGCATGCTCGTGCTGGCGATCGTCGCGGTGTTCGTCGCCGGTCTGATGGTCGGCCGCACCCCCGAGTACCTGGGCAAGAAGCTCGGCGGCCGGGAGATGAAGTTCGCCTCGCTGTACATCCTCACCACGCCGACCCTGGTGCTGGTCGGCACGGGCCTGGCGATGGCCCTGCCGGGGGAGCGGGCCGGGATGCTCAACTCGGGCGCCCACGGCTTCTCCGAGGTGCTGTACGCCTTCACCTCGGCCGCCAACAACAACGGCTCGGCCTTCGGCGGCATCACCGTCAACACCGACTGGTACGACACGGCGCTCGGCCTGGCGATGATCTTCGGCCGCCTCCTGCCGATCGTCTTCGTCCTGGCGCTGTCCGGTTCGCTCGCCCAGCAGCAGCCGGTCCCGGCCACCCCGGGCACCCTGCCCACCCACAAGCCGCTGTTCGTGGGCCTGCTGTCGGGCGTCATCCTGATCGTCGTCGGCCTCACCTACTTCCCGGCCCTGGCTCTCGGGCCGATCGCGGAAGGTCTCTCCTGATGTCCACCCCTACGCTCAACCCCGCACCGGCCGACAAGGCCGAGCCCGCCGCGCAGCACAGAGTGGCCAGCGGCCTGCTCGACCCGAAGCTGATCGTCGCGTCCCTGCCGGACGCGGTGAAGAAGCTCGACCCCCGGGTGATGGTCAAGAACCCGGTCATGTTCGTGGTCGAGGTCGGCTCGGTGGTCACCACCGTCTCCGCGATCGCCAGTCCGTCCGTGTTCGCCTGGTCCATCACCGTCTGGCTCTGGCTCACCACGATCTTCGCCAACCTGGCCGAGGCCGTCGCCGAGGGCCGCGGCAAGGCCCAGGCCGACACCCTGCGCAAGACCAAGACCGAGAGCGTCGCCCGCCGGCTCACCGACTGGCCCGCCACGCAGGCCGAGGAGGAGGTGCCGGGCACCGCGCTGCGGCTCGGCGACCACGTGGTGGTCGAGGCCGGGCAGATCATCCCCGGCGACGGCGACGTCGTCGAGGGCGTCGCGAGCGTCGACGAGTCGGCGATCACCGGCGAGTCCGCGCCGGTCATCCGCGAGTCCGGCGGTGACCGCTCGGCGGTGACCGGCGGCACCAAGGTGCTGTCCGACCGGATCGTGGTGAAGATCGCCTCGGAGCCCGGCAAGTCGTTCATCGACCGGATGATCGCCCTGGTCGAGGGCGCCGCCCGGCAGAAGACGCCGAACGAGATCGCGCTGAACATCCTGCTCGCCTCGCTGACCATCGTCTTCCTGGTCGCCGTGGTGACCCTGCAGCCGATGGCCACCTACGCGGGCGCCCCGCAGTCGATGATCGTCCTGGTCGCCCTGATCGTGGCGCTCATCCCGACCACCATCGGCGCGCTGCTCTCCGCGATCGGCATCGCCGGCATGGACCGGCTGGTGCAGCGCAACGTGCTGGCGATGTCCGGCCGGGCCGTCGAGGCGGCCGGCGACGTCAACACCCTGCTGCTGGACAAGACCGGCACCATCACCCTGGGCAACCGCCAGGCCGCCGAGTTCCTGCCCGCCCCGGGCGTGTCCACCGAGGAACTGGCCAGCGCCGCGCAGCTGTCCTCCCTCGCGGACGAGACCCCGGAGGGCCGCTCGATCGTGGTCCTCGCCAAGACCGAGTACGGCCTGCGGGCCCGCGCCCAGGGCGAGCTGACGCACGCCACCTGGGTCCCGTTCACCGCCCAGACCCGGATGTCCGGCGTCGACCTGGACGAGGCCGAGGCGGTCCACCAGGTCCGCAAGGGTGCGGCCGGCGCGGTCACCAACTGGGTGACCGAGAACGGCGGTTCGGTCGGCAACGAGGTCTCCGCCCTGGTCGACGGGATCTCCGCGGCCGGCGGCACCCCGCTGGTGGTGGCGACCAAGGTCGGCGCCAAGCCGGCCCGCGTCCTCGGGGTCATCCACCTCAAGGACGTGGTCAAGGAGGGCATGCGGGAGCGCTTCGACGAGCTCCGCCGGATGGGCATCAAGACCATCATGATCACGGGCGACAACCCGCTGACCGCCAAGGCGATCGCGGAGGAGGCGGGCGTGGACGACTTCCTCGCCGAGGCCACCCCCGAGGACAAGATGGCGCTGATCAAGAAGGAGCAGGAGGGCGGCAAGCTGGTCGCGATGACCGGCGACGGCACCAACGACGCCCCCGCGCTCGCCCAGGCCGACGTCGGCGTGGCCATGAACACCGGGACCATGGCGGCCAAGGAGGCCGGCAACATGGTCGACCTGGACTCCAACCCGACCAAGCTGATCGAGATCGTCGAGATCGGCAAGCAGCTGCTGATCACCCGTGGTGCGCTGACCACCTTCTCGATCGCCAACGACGTGGCCAAGTACTTCGCGATCATCCCCGCGATGTTCGCCGGGGTCTACCCGGGCCTGAGCCACCTCAACATCATGGGCCTGCACAGCCCGCAGTCCGCGATCACCTCGGCGATCATCTTCAACGCCCTGGTCATCATCGGCCTGATCCCGCTCGCCCTGCGCGGCGTGCGCTACCGCCCGTCCGACGCCAGCTCCCTGCTGCGCCGCAACATCGGGGTCTACGGCTTCGGCGGTCTGGTGGTGCCGTTCGTCGGCATCAAGCTGATCGACCTGATCGTCCAGTTCATCCCCGGCCTGAGCTGAGAGAGGAGAATCCGATGTCCAAGCCCCTGCCGACGACCGTCCGCACCCACTTCACCGCACTGCGGGCGCTGCTGGTGCTCACCGCGATCCTCGGGATCGCCTACCCGCTGCTGGTCACCGGGATCAGCCAGGTCGCCTTCACCGAGAAGGCCAACGGCTCGCTCGTGAAGTCCGACGGCAAGGAGGTCGGTTCCAGCCTGATCGGCCAGAACTTCAACCTCCCGAAGAAGAACCCCGACGACCCGAAGGAGGAGGCGCAGCCGGACCCGAAGTGGTTCCAGCCCCGCCCCTCCGCGGCCGGGACCGGCTACGACTCGTCCTCGTCCGGCGCCTCCAACCTCGGCCCGAACAGTGACGACCTGCTGAAGGCCGTCAACGACCGCCGTGCCGCCGCCGCCGAGTTCGACGGCGTCGCCCCGGAGAGCGTCCCGGCCGACGCGCTGACCGCCTCCGGCTCCGGCCTCGACCCGTACATCTCGGTCGCCTACGCCGAGGAGCAGGTGAGCCGGGTCGCCAAGACCCGGAACCTGTCGGCGGAGGCGGTGCGCAAGCTGGTCGAGAAGTACACCGAAGGCCGCTCGCTCGGCTTCCTCGGACAGGAGGGCGTCAACGTCCTCCTGCTGAACCGGGCCCTCGCGGAACAGAAGTGACCGGCCGAACAGAGATGGCCGGCGGAACAGAAGTGACAGGTCAACGGCTGGATCCGTGAAACAGGCCGACCCGGGCCGGGGCACCACCCCCGCGCCCGGGTCGGCCGCCGTACGTCCCGACCCCGGCCCGAGGACGCCCTGGCGGCAGCCCTCGCAGGAACGAAAGAGCAGTGCCCATGGCCCGCGACCTCACCCCCGGCACCGGCATCCGCAAGGGCCGGCTGAGGGTGTACCTCGGTTCCGCCCCGGGGGTCGGCAAGACCTACCGGATGCTGGACGAGGCCCGGCGCAGACAGGAGCGCGGGGCCGACGTCGCGGTCGGGTACATCGAGTGCCACGGCCGCCGCCACACCGAGGGCATGCTGGACGGCCTTGAAGTCCTGCCGCGTGTCCAACGCTCCTACCGCGACGCCGAGTTCGACGAGATGGACCTCGACGTGGTGCTCACCCGCCGCCCGTCCGTCGTGCTGGTCGACGAACTGGCGCACACCAACATCCCCGGCGGCCGCCACGCCAAGCGCTGGCAGGACGTCGAGGAACTGCTGGCCGCGGGGATCGACGTCATCACCACCGTCAACATCCAGCACCTGGAATCGCTGAACGACGTCGTCCAGAAGATCACCGGCATCCCGCAGCGCGAGACCGTCCCGGACGAGGTGGTCCGCCGGGCCGACCAGATCGAACTCGTCGACATGGCCCCGCAGGCGCTGCGCCGGCGGATGGCCCACGGCAACGTCTACAGGGCGGAGAAGGTGGACGCCGCGCTCTCCAACTACTTCCGGGTCGGCAACCTCACCGCCCTGCGCGAACTCGCCCTGCTCTGGGTGGCCGGGCGGGTCGACGAGGGCCTGCGCGACTACCGGGCCAGCCACAACATCGACCGCGTCTGGGAGACCCGCGAACGCGTCGTGGTCGCCCTCACCGGCGGCCCCGAGGGCGAGACCCTGATCCGCCGCGCCGCCCGGATCGCCGACCGCACCGCCGGCGGCGACCTGCTGGCCGTCCACGTCACCCGCAGCGACGGCCTGGCCGGCGCCTCCTCCGGCGCGCTCGCCCAGCAGCGCCAGCTGGTCGAGACCCTCGGCGGCAGCTACCACGTGGTGGTCGGCGACGACATCCCCACCGCGCTGCTCACCTTCGCCCGCGCCCACGACGCCACCCAGCTGGTGCTCGGCACCAGCCGCCGCGGCCGGATCAACCGCTTCCTCACCGGCCCCGGCATCGGCGAGACCACCGTGGACGACTCCGAGGACATCGACGTCCACATGGTCACCCACGAGTTCACCGGCCGCGGCCGGCTGCCCTCGCTCGGCCGCCGCCACTCCAAGCGCCGCACCATCGCCGGCTACGCCGCCGGCCTCGTGGTGCCCTGGCTGCTGACCGCGCTCCTGTCCCAGGCGCACGAGAGCATCAACCTCACCACCGACGCGCTGATCTTCCAGCTCGGCGTGGTCATCGTCGCCCTGCTCGGCGGCGCCACCTCCGCCCTGCTGGCCTCGGTCAGCGCCTCGCTGCTGCTCAACTACTACTTCATCCCGCCGATACACGCCCTGACCATCGGCGAGACCAACAACATCGTCGCCCTGGTCGTCTTCGCCTCCGTCGCGCTCGCCGTCGCCACCATCGTCGACCACGCCAGCCGGCTCACCAGTCGCGCCGCCCGTGCCACCGCCGAGGCCGAGACCCTCTCCACCCTGGCCGGCAGCGTGCTGCGCGGCGCCGACGCCCTGTCCGCCCTGATGGAGAAGTCCCGGACGGCCTTCGGCATGCAGGCCGTCGCCCTGCTCTCCCGGGTCGACGACGAGGTGCTCGCCCACTCCGAGGCCGAGCACCAGGACGACGCCGACGGGCAGAGCGAGACCACCGAGGTGCCGGTCGGCGCGGATGCCGTCCTGGTCCTCACCGGCCGCCGACTGCCGGCCGCCGACCAGCGCGTCCTCACCGCCTTCGCCGCGCACGTCGCCGTCGCGCTGGAACGCGACCGGCTCGCCGTGGTCGCCGCCGAGGTCGAGCCGATCAAGGCCGCCGACCGGATGCGCACCGCCCTGCTCGCCGCCGTCAGCCACGACCTGCGCACCCCGCTCGCCGCCGCGCTCGCCTCGGTCGGCTCGCTGCGCAGCCCCGACGTCGAGTTCTCGCCCGAGGACCAGGCCGAACTGCTCGCCACCGCCGACGAGTCGCTGGTCAAGCTCACCCGCCTGGTCGACAACCTGCTCGACATGAGCCGCCTCCAGGCCGGCGCGCTCACCCTGCACCTCGCCGAGACCCACCTCGACGAGATCCTGCCCCGGGCGCTCGACAGCCTCCCCGACCCGTACGCCCCGATCCAGCCGCTCGACCTGGACACCGCGCCGCCGGTGCTCGCCGACCCGCCGCTGCTGGAGCGGGTGCTCGCCAACGTGATCACCAACGCGCTGCGCTACAACGCGCCCGGCGCGCCCGTCCTGGTCACCGCCAGCCACCACGCCGACCAGGTCGAGATCCGGGTGATCGACCGCGGCCCCGGCATCGCCCCCGAGGAACGCGACCGGGTCTTCCTGCCCTTCCAGCGCCTCGGCGACACCGACAACACCACCGGTGTCGGTCTCGGCCTCGCGCTCTCCCGCGGCCTGGCCGAGGCCATGGGCGGCAGCCTGGAGGTCGAGGACACCCCCGGGGGCGGCACCACCATGCTGCTCACCCTGCCCGCCGCCACTCGGGAGGAGCCCGTACATGAGTGGACGAACTGAACGAACCGCCGAAAGCTGCGTGTCCCGCGAAGCGACCGCCGAGCGGAGCGAGGTGGCCGCATGAGCGAGATCCTGATCGTCGACGACGAACCGGCCCTGCTGCGCACGCTGCGGATCAACCTCAGCGCCCGGCAGTACGCCGTGCGGACGGCCGCCAGCGGCGGCGAGGCGCTGGACCGCGCCGCGCACTCCGCCCCGGACGCCGTGCTGCTCGACCTCGGCCTGCCGGACCTGGACGGCATGGACGTGCTGCGCGGCCTGCGCACCCGCAGCGCGATGCCGATCATCGTGCTCTCCGGCCGGTCCGGCGCCGCCGACAAGGTGGGCGCCCTCGACGCGGGCGCGGACGACTACCTCACCAAGCCGTTCCTGATGGAGGAACTGCTGGCCCGGCTGCGCGCCGTGCTGCGCCGGCCGCTGGGCGGTGCCCCGCTGGGCCGGCCGGTGATAGGCGACCACACCGTCGACCTGACGGCCACCACGGTGACCGGCCCGCGGGGCCCGGTGCGGCTCACCCCGACCGAGTGGCGGATCCTCGCCCTGCTGGTGGCCAACCCGGGCCGGCTGGTGCCCGGGCGGCAGATCCTGCGGGAGGTGTGGGGGCCGGCCCAGGAGGCGCGCGGCAACTACCTGCGGGTCTACCTGGCCGGGCTGCGCCGCAAGTTGGAGCGTGACCCGGGCCGCCCGCGGCACCTGATCACCGAACCGGGGATCGGGTACCGGTACGAGCCCTGAGCGCCCCCCCGGCCGCCGCCGCGTCAACGACCCGTCAAGAGCGGGCCGGAGACCGACAGGGGAGCGTCAAGGCAGGCCCGGAGCGGTGTTCCGTGGGCGTAGCGTCAGTGCTGACCGAGCGGGCCCGGCTCCAATGTGGGGGAGGCCCGGGACCGCTCCAGCCGCCGTTGAACGGCGGCCAGCAGGTGGGGGAGGGGCGCGCGACATCCGTCGCGCGCCCCTTGAATTTTCTCGGGGACTGTTCAGCCTCCGCCGGTGCTCCCGGACTGCCGGGGCAGCGCCAGCGCCACGGTGTCCGCGAACTCCCGCACCGCGCTCGTCCGGCTGACCACCCGGCCGCTGTGCACCACCAGTCGGCTGTGGCCGCCCGCGAGCGCCCCGGCCAGGCTGTCCCCGCGCACCGCCAGCAGCTCCGCCGGGAACCCGGCGTCCACCCGGACCGGCGGCAGCCCGAGCGCCGCCCGGGCCTGGTTCGCCACCGCGTCGTACGCCGCCTCCAGGCCCAGCTCCCCGCCCGCCGCCAGCAGGTACGCCGACTCCAGCGGATCCGCCCGGCCGACCGGGTTGGACTGGTCCCGCAGCGCGCCGCTGCCGGCCGCCAGCGGCACCCGGGCCTCCGTCAACTCCCGCAGCAGGCCCGGCCGCAGCCCCGGCACCCGGCCTTCCAGGCCGGTGCAGCCGCCGTTCTGCGGCAGGCAGACCACCCGAACCCCGCCGGCCGCCAGCACCGTGGACGCACCCCGGGTCAGCGCCCCGCACGGCCCGAGTGTCACCCGCGGCCGCAGCGGGGCCAACGCGCTTACCAGTCGCGCGAGTTGGGCCGGATCGCCGGCCGTGGTGTGCAGGTCCACCGGGCAGTCCGCCTCCCGGGCGGCCTCCAGCAGCACCTGGACGTACCCGGCCGGATCCGGGTCCAGCTCCGGGCAGCCGCCGGCCGCGGTGGCGCCCAGCTTGAGCGCGTCGCGCAGTTGCGCCCGGCCGTCGGCGCCGGCCCGGCCGGTGAGCAGCCGGGGCATCGCCACCGCCTGGAGTTCGGCCAGGCCGCGCAGCGCCTGCCGGGCGGTGAGCACCGCCTCCAGCCGACGCAGCCCGTGCACGTCGCCGATCCGGACGTGGGTGCGCTGGGCGGTGGCGCCGTAGCCGAGCGAGGCGAGCGCGGCCTCGGTGACCCGCCGGGTGAGGTCGCCGGGGCTCTCCGGGGGCGGGGCGGACAGGGCGGCCGAGAAGGCGGTGTCGTAGTGGGCGTGCGCCTCGGCGGGGGCCGGCAGCAGCAGGTAGCCCTTGAGGTCGATCCGGGCGCCGGTGGTGACGGTGGGTGCGCCGGGCAGGGCGGGCAACGGGCCGAGGCTGCCGACGGTGCCGACGGCCTGGATCCGGTCCCCGCTGATCCGGACGTCCACCACCCGCCCGTCGGCCAGCCGGGCGCCGGTGAGCAGGAGGACCGGTCCGTGCCCGAGCGGGTTGGCTGTCGGGCCGGAGCCGGAGTGCGGTCCGTCGGCGGCTGCGCTGTCCATCGCAGGCTCCTTCCCGCGCTGGCCCGTCCGGTCGGCCGGACCGTCCTGATCCCGGGTCGTCCTGACGCCCCGGGCCGTCCCCGTCGATGAGGGTCGAGCCTATGGCGCGTGGGGGCGGGGCGCTCGGAGGCGGGCAATAGTCGTATCGGGTCGGGCCGTGCGGCTGGTGGGCCGATCGAACGCGGGACCTTGGATCGTCCGTCCGTTCACCTCGCCGACCTGCGGTCTTCGCGTCGGGATACGGATTTCACCTCTGGGCGCGGAACGTGTAATCTCTTCCTCGTTCGCCCCTATAGCTCAGTCGGTAGAGCGTCTCCATGGTAAGGAGAAGGTCTGCGGTTCGATTCCGCATGGGGGCTCTGGTGAAAAGCAGTCGGCTTCGGTTGTGCTGCGGATCACTGTGGCGGTGTAGCTCAGTTGGTAGAGCAAGCGGCTCATAATCGCTGTGTCACCGGTTCAAGTCCGGTCACCGCTACCCCGCGTAGTCGGTCGGGAGATCGCACTCCCGGTCGGCTACTCTTGTTGTGTTCTTATTCGTTGTCCCAGGAAGGCACTCCCGTGGCTGCCACCGACGTCCGCCCGAAGATCACGCTGGCCTGCGTGGAGTGCAAGGAGCGGAACTACATCACCAAGAAGAACCGGCGTAACGACCCGGACCGTCTTGAGATGAAGAAGCACTGCCCCCGCTGCAACTCGCACACCGCGCACCGCGAGACCCGCTGACCCTCTCGCAGGGCGTCGGGCCTGTGTGACAGGTCTTGAGCTCCGGGCCGCATCCCTCAGGGGGTGCGGCCCGGAGTTTTTCGCGTATGCACCCATGCGCGCCCCGCCGGCGGCAACGGCCGCCGGATCCACCGTGCTTCCGAGGAGTTGCCCCATGGCACTCGACCCCTCCTTCATCGGGCGGACCTACCCGCCCACCGAGCCGTACGAGGTCGGCCGGGAGAAGATCCGCGAGTTCGCGATCGCGATCGGGGACACCAACCCGGCGTTCACCGATCCGGCGGTGGCGAAGGCGCTGGGCCACCCCGACGTGATCGCCCCGACGACCTTCCCGTTCGTGATCACCTACCAGGCGGCCTCCCAGGTGGTCGAGGATCCGGAGCTGGGCCTGGACTACAGCCGAGTGGTGCACGGGGACCAGAAGTTCTCCTACTCCCGCCCGGTGCTGGCCGGCGACCGGCTGACGGTCGCGGTCACCATCGACAACATCAAGTCGCTGGCGGGCAACGACGTGCTCACCGTGCGTGGCGAGGTGTCGGACGCGATCGGCGAGCACGTGGTGACGTCGGTCATGACGCTGGTGGCCCGGGCCGCCGACGAGACGGGGAAGTGAACACGATGGCGATCAGCTACGACGAGGTCGAGGTCGGCACCCAGCTGCCGGCGCAGTCCTTCCCGGTGACCCGCGACACCCTGGTGCGGTACGCGGGCGCCTCCGGCGACTTCAACCCGATCCACTGGAACGAGAAGTTCGCCGTGGAGGTCGGCCTGCCGGACGTCATCGCGCACGGAATGTTCACCATGGCCGCGGCCATTCGGGTGGTCACCGACTGGGTCGGCGACCCGGCCGCGGTGGTCGAGTACGGCGTCCGCTTCACCCGCCCCGTCCCGGTGCCGAACGACGGCGTCGGCGCGGTGGTCGAGGTGTCGGCGAAGGTCGCCAAGCTGCTGGGCGACCGCAAGGTGCAGGTCGACCTGCTGGCCACCACCGGCGGGCAGAAGGTGCTCGGGATGTCCAGGGCGGTCGTCCGGCTCGCCTAGGCCCCTCTTTCGGCCGCGGCGGGGCCCGTCCGACGGGATTCCCGCCGCGCCCGTCGGCCTTGCGAAGATAGTGATTGGCCACTAACTTTGCTCCCATGGCGAGGGCGAGCATGCGGATGAGTGCGGAGGAGCGGCGCGAGAGCGTCGTTCGCGCCGCAGTGATCGAATTCGCCAGGAGCGGCTACCGGGGGACGTCCACCGAGGCGATCGCCCGCCGGGTGGGCGTCTCGCAGCCGTACCTGTTCCGGCTGTTCCCCGGCAAGCAGGCGATCTTCACGGCCGCCGCCGAGCGCTGCATCGAGGAGACCTGGAAGGTCTTCGACGAGGCCTCGGTCGGGCTGACCGGGCCGGCGGCCGCCCAGGCGATGTCCGAGGCGTACCTGGGCCTGGTCGCGGACGGCGAGCAGCTCATGATGCAGATGCAGCTCTACGTCTCGGTGTTCGCGGCCCGGACGACCGGCGAGGACGAGATCGGGGAGACCGCCCGCAGGCTCTGGGAGGAGCTGTTCGAGCGGGTCAGGGGCCGGATCGGCGGTGACGTGCAGGGCACCGCGGAGTTCTTCGCGTACGGGATGCTGATCAACACGCTGGTGGCGCTGGGGTACCCCCGGGACCACCGGATCTGGAGCGGCCTGGGCTTCGGAGAGCACGAAGAGCACGGCGAGCGCGGAGAGCACGGCGAGGGCGGGGAGTAGCGGGCCGCACGGTGGAGTCCGTGCGGCCTTTTTTCGGGCCTCGAAAGTTAGTGATCAATAACTATCTAAGACCCCTGGGGGGAAACCATGACGGAGAGAACGGAAGAACAGGGCCTGGGACGGCTCGGTGTCTGGACGCTGGTGATCACCAGCGTCGCGGGCTTCATGGCCAGCCTGGACAACCTGGTCGTCACCACCGCGCTGCCGTCCATCCGCGAGGACCTCGGCGGCGGGCTGTCCGACCTGGAGTGGACGGTCAGCGCCTACACCCTGTCCTTCGCCGTCCTGCTGATGTTCGGCGCCGCGCTCGGCGACCGGTTCGGCCGCCGCCGGATCTTCCTGGTCGGGCTCACGCTCTTCACCGTCGGCTCCGCCGCGGCCGCCCTCTCGCCGGGCATCGGCGCGCTGATCGCCGCCCGCGCCGTCCAGGGCGCCGGCGCCGCGGTCTCCATGCCGCTCACCCTCACCCTGCTCACCGCCGCGGTGCCGGCGGCCAGGCGGGGTCTGGCCTTCGGCATCTGGGCGGGCGTCAACGGCCTGGCCGTCGCCACCGGACCGCTGGTCGGCGGGACGCTCACCGAGCACTTCTCCTGGCAGTGGATCTTCTGGGTGAACGTCCCGGTCGGCCTCGTCCTGATCCCGCTCGCCGCCCTCAAGCTCCGCGAGAGCCGGGGCGCCAACCCGGCGCTGGACGTGGTCGGCACGATCCTGGTCAGCCTGGGCCTGTTCGGCGTCGTCCTCGGCCTGATCCGCGGCAACCCGAACGGCTGGACCAGCCCGCTGGTGCTCGGCTCCCTGATCGGCGGCGTCGCGCTGCTCACCGCCTTCGTGCTCTACGAGCAGCGCTGGGCCCGGCACCCGATGCTTCCGATGCGGCTGTTCCGCAGCCGGGCCTTCTCCGCCGTCAACGCCTCCGGCCTGCTGATGTTCCTCGGCATGTTCGGCTCGATCTTCCTGATCAGCCAGCACCTGCAGAGCGTGGGCGGCTACAGCCCGCAGGAGGCCGGCATCCGGATGCTCCCGTGGACCGGCATGCCGCTGATCGTCGCCCCGATCGCGGGCATCCTGGCCGACCGCTTCGGCGGCCGCCCGATCGTGGTCACCGGGCTGCTGCTGCAGGGCGCCGGCCTGGCGATGTACGCGGCGATCACCGGCGGCAGCACCGGCTACGACTACGCCGCCGAGATCCCCGCCGTGGTGATCTGCGGCATCGGCATGTCGCTGTACTTCGCCCCGACCGCCGCCCTGGTGATGGACAGCGTCCGGCCGGAGGAGCAGGGCATCGCCTCCGGCGCCAACAACGCGCTGCGCGAGGTCGGCGGCGCGCTCGGCGTGGCCGTCCTCTCGGCGGTGTTCTCGGCGCAGGGCGGGTACACGTCGGAGCAGTCCTTCATCGACGGGCTGGTGCCCGCGCTGTACGTCGGCGCCGGGGTGGTGGCGGTCGCGGCGGTCTGCGCGTTCTTCCTCCCGCGCCGGGTGAAGCCCGCGGCCGTCGCCGACGAGCCGGCGGCCGTGGAGCCGGAGCAGGCCGGTGCCGAGCAGACCGGTGCCGAGCGGGCCGAGGACGCGGCGCCCGTCCACGCCGAGGCCTCGAAGGCCTGACCGGCCGATCCGGGTGCGGGTGCGGGGGCGGCCGGGCGGCCGCCCCCGCACCCGTACGCTGGTGGGCGTGCTGGTAGAAAACGACGCCCCCCTCGCCCCGCTGACCACGCTCCGGCTCGGCGGCCCGGCCCGCCGCCTGGTGACCGCCCACACCGACGACGAGGTGATCGCCGCCGTCCGCGCGGCCGACGAGGCCGGCGAGCCGCTGCTGGTCCTCGGCGGCGGTTCCAACCTGGTGATCGGCGACGTCGGCTTCCCCGGCACCGTGCTGCGGATCGCGACCACCGGCTTCGCCCTGGACGGCACCGTGCTGGAGCTGGCGGCCGGCGAGGTCTGGTCGGAGGCGGTCACCCGCGCGGTGCGCGAGCACGGCCTGGCGGGCGTCGAGTTCCTGGCCGGCATCCCCGGCTCGGCCGGTGCGACCCCGGTGCAGAACGTCGGCGCGTACGGCCAGGAGGTCGCCCAGTCGATCACCGAGGTGGTCGCCTACGACCGCACGGCCGGCGAGGTGGTCACGCTCCCCAACGCCGAGTGCGCGTTCTCCTACCGGCACAGCCGCTTCAAGGCCGAGCCGGACCGCTACGTGGTGCTGCGGGTGCGGTTCGCCCTGGCCGACCACGAGGGGCTCTCCACCCCGGTCAAGTACGCCGAGGTGGCCAGGCACTTCGGCGTCGAGCAGGGCGAGCGGGTGCCGCTGGAGCGGGCGCACGACGCGGTGCTGGGGCTGCGCTCCGGCAAGGGCATGGTGCTGGACCCGGCGGACCACGACACCTGGTCGGCCGGCTCCTTCTTCACCAACCCGGTGCTCACCGCCGCCCAGTACGAGTCCTTCCGGACCCGCCCGGGCACCGAGAACGCCCCCGCCTACCCGGCGCCGGAGGGCTGCACCAAGACCTCGGCCGCCTGGCTGATCGACCGGGCCGGCTTCGGCAAGGGCTACGGCAGCGGCCCGGCGACGCTCTCCACCAAGCACACCCTGGCGCTCACCAACCGCGGCGCGGCCACCGCCGAGGACCTGCTGGCGCTGGCCCGGGAGATCCGGGACGGCGTCCGCGAGGCCTTCGGGGTCGAGCTGGTGAACGAGCCGGTGATGATCGGCGTCAAGCTCTAGGCCTGTCCGGGGTCGGCCTGATCCACAAGGCACGCCTCAGGTGGCGCTGACCAGCCAGGTGTCGATGTCCGCCAGCAACTCCTTGCGGACGGCCTCCGGTGCGCGCGAGCCGCGGACGGACTGCCGTGCCAGCTCGGCGAGTTCGGCGTCTCCGAAGCCGAGGACGTCGCGGGCCAGGTCGTACTGGGCGGCCAGCCGGCTGCCGAACAGCAGCGGGTCGTCCGCGCCCAGGGCCAGCGGCACGCCGGCGTCGAACAGCCGCCGCAGCGGGACGTCCTCGGGGCGCTCGTAGACGCCGAGCGAGACGTTCGAGGAGGGGCAGACCTCGCAGGTGATCTGGCGGTCCGCCAGCCGTTCCATCAGCCGGGGGTCCTCGGCGGCGCGGACGCCGTGGCCGATCCGGCCGGCGCCCAGGTCGTCCAGGCAGTCCCGGACGGATTCGGGCCCGGCCAGCTCGCCGCCGTGCGGGGCGGCCAGCAGCCCGCCCTTGCGGGCGATCTCGAAGGCCCGGTCGAAGTCCCGGGCGAGGCCGCGCCGCTCGTCGTTGGAGAGGCCGAAGCCGACCACGCCCTGGTCGGCGTACCGGACGGCGAGCCGGGCCAGCGTCCGGGCGTCCATCGGGGACTTCATCCGGTTCGCCGCGACCAGCACCCGGATGCCCACCCCGGTGGCCGTGGCGGCGTTCTCCACGGCGTCCAGGATCAGCTCCAGCGCGGGGATCAGCCCGCCCAGCCGGGGCGCGTACGAGGTCGGGTCGACCTGGATCTCCAGCCAGCGGGAGCCGTCCCGCCGCTCGTCCTGGGCGGTCTCCAGGACCAGCCGGCGGATGTCCTCCTCGTCCCGCAGCACCGAGCGGGCGGTGTCGTACAGGCGCTGGAAGCGGAACCAGCCGCGTTCGTCGGTGGCCCGCAGTTGCGGCGGCTCGCCGGAGCTGAGCGCCTCCGGCAGTCGGACGCCGTGCTTGTCGGCCAGCTCCAGCAGGGTGGCGGGCCGCATCGAGCCGGTGAAGTGCAGGTGCAGGTGGGCCTTCGGGAGGTCCCTGACGTCTCGCGGATTCAACAGGCGTTCCATTCGCCGATACTGCCGCATCGGACCCCCAAACGGGAACCGCCCTCCTTCCGTCCCCCGAAGGGGTGAAAGAGGGCGGTACCCGACGTGAAGCGCGGGTGTCAGCGGACCTCAGCGGACGTCAGCGGACCTCAGCGGGCGCCGGCGGGTGTCAGTCGCGGGCCTCGCCGAGCAGCTTCTGCAGCCGGCCGATGCCCTCGGCCAGGTCGGCGTCGCCGAGCGCGTAGGAGAACCGCAGGTAGCCGGGGGTGCCGAAGGCCTCGCCCGGGACGGCCGCAACCTCGGCCTCGTCCAGGATCAGCGAGGCCAGCTCGCCGGAGCTCTGCGGGCGGTGGCCGCGGATCTCCTTGCCCAGCAGGCCCTTGACGGACGGGTACACGTAGAAGGCGCCCTCCGGCTCGGGGCAGTACACGCCCTCGATCTCGTTGAGCATCCGCACGATGGTCTTGCGGCGGCGGTCGAAGGCGGTGCGCATCTCGTGCACCGCGGCCAGGTCGCCGCTGACGGCGGCGATCGCGGCGCGCTGGGCGACGTTGGAGACGTTCGAGGTGGCGTGCGACTGCAGGTTGGTCGCGGCCTTGATGACGTCCTTGGGACCGATCACCCAGCCCACCCGCCAGCCGGTCATCGCGTAGGTCTTGGCGACGCCGTTGACCACGATGCACTTGTCGGCCAGCTCGGGCAGCAGGGCCGGCAGCGAGGTGAAGGAGGCGTCGCCGTACACCAGGTGCTCGTAGATCTCGTCGGTGAGCACCCAGAGGCCGTGCTCCAGCGCCCAGCGGCCGATCGCCTCGGCCTCGGCCTCGGTGTACACCGCGCCGGTCGGGTTGGACGGCGAGACGAAGAGCACCACCTTGGTGTTCTCGGTGCGGGCGGCCTCCAGCTGCTCGACCGAGACCTTGTAACCGGTGGTCTCGTCGGTCACGACCTCCACCGGGACGCCGCCGGCGAGCTGGACCGACTCCGGGTAGGTGGTCCAGTACGGGGCCGGGACGATGACCTCGTCGCCCGGGTCCAGGATCGCGGCGAACGCCTCGTAGATCGCCTGCTTGCCGCCGTTGGTGACCAGCACCTGGGAGGCGTCCACCTCGTAGCCGGAGTCGCGCAGCGTCTTGGCGGCGATCGCGGACTTCAGCTCGGGCAGGCCACCCGCCGGGGTGTAGCGGTGGTTCTTCGGGTCGCGGCAGGCCTCGACGGCCGCCTCGACGATGTAGTCCGGGGTGGGGAAGTCGGGCTCGCCGGCTCCGAAGCCGATCACCGGACGGCCGGCCGCCTTGAGGGCCTTGGCCTTGGCGTCCACGGCGAGGGTCGCGGACTCGGCGATCGCACCGATCCGGGCGGAGACCCGGCGGTCGGCGGGGCGGATGGAACGGTCGGGCTGCGGGGTGGAAGCGCTCATGCCTGCATCGTCGCAGAACCGGGACGGACCGGGCATCGTGGTTTCACCATCCGTACGGGACCGTCCACATGGCGGCGCCCGCCGATCCGCCGGTGATCATGCGGGCATGCCGGACATATGCCGGACAACCGGTGCCCCCGGAAGAAGAGGTTCGACCAAACACCCCTCGACCACGTATGCTCACTGCTCGACGGCCCGCCGAAAAAGAACCGGAGCTTCACCAGCTGTGCAGACAGCGGGGGGAGATGCGGTAGGTTGGTCGCTACGGAGTCGCGAGACCCCGTAGGGCAATAGCTCAATTGGTAGAGCACCGGTCTCCAAAACCGGCGGTTGGGGGTTCAAGTCCCTCTTGCCCTGCTGCTTGATCCGTTTTCAGCCCGTTCGCTCCGCAGAGCGAGCGGGCTTGATGCGGAGAGGGCTCCGAATCAGCACCGCTTGTAGCCGGCCGTTCGTGCCCCATCGGGCGCGAGCCGCTCGGCCGGACCCGGATTCAGGTGAGGACGAGTGACGGAGACCACGGGCTCCACCGCAACGCCTGAGAGCGGCAACCCCGAGGGGGCCGACGGCGCTGCCGACACCACGCCCGCGGAGGGCGAGGACAAGTCGCTCTCGCGCCGCGAGCGCAAGCGCGCCGCCCGCGCCGGTGACAAGAAGTCCGGCAAGCGCGGCAAGATGGGCCCGTTCGCCCGAATCGGCCTGTTCTACCGCCAGATCATCGCCGAGCTGCGCAAGGTCGTCTGGCCCACCCGCAGCGAGCTCACCCAGTACACGACCGTCGTCGTCGTGTTCGTGGTGGTCGTGATGGGCTTCGTGGCCGGCCTCGACTACGGCCTCTCCAAGCTGAGCCTCCTGGTCTTCGGCTGACCTGGCCGTCCCACCTCCGTAGCAGTCTCCCGACCCGGGCCGAATCTTCGGCCCGGGTCGTGCTGTCTGCGCCGGACGTACGCGGCCGCTACCGTGGACTCGGTACTGTTGAAGTCTCCGAGTCCTCTCCTGGCGCCCGCGCGAGCGGCAGCCCGCCGGAGCCGGCCCCGGAGCGCGCCACCTTCACCATCTCCAGGAAAGAAGCAGCCACCGTGTCTGAGTCCCCCCTGTACGACGCCGACGAGACCGTCCGCGAGGCGGATGTCGCCGCCGAGCTGGACGCGGCCGAGCTGGCTGACGAAGCCGAGTCCGCCGAGCAGATCGTTGACGCCGTGGACGGCGACGAGGACGAGGTCGAGGCGCACGACGAGGCCGAGGCCGGCGAGCCCGCCGAGGAGGCGGCGCTGCACGTGGAGGACGACGTGGAGCCCGCCGCCGAGGAGACCGAGGCCGACGCCGAGGAGACCGAGGCCGACGCCGAGGACGCCGACGCCGAGGACGCCGACGCCGAGGAGGCCGAGGCTGAGGAGACCGAGGCTGAGGAGACCGTCGAGGTCGACCCGGTCGCCAAGTTCCGCGAGGACCTGCGCTTCATGCCGGGCGAGTGGTACGTGATCCACACCTACGCCGGCTACGAGAACCGGGTGAAGCAGAACCTGGAGCAGCGCGCCGTCTCGCTGAACGTCGAGGAGTACATCTTCCAGGCCGAGGTGCCGCAGGAGGAGGTCGTCCAGATCAAGAACGGCGACCGCAAGACCATCCGCCAGAACAAGCTCCCCGGCTACGTCCTGGTGCGCATGGACCTCACCCCCGAATCCTGGGGCGTCGTGCGCAACACCCCCGGTGTCACCGGCTTCGTCGGCAACGCCTACGACCCGTACCCGCTGACCCTGGACGAGGTCGTCAAGATGCTCGCCCCGGACGTCGAGCGCCAGGCGGCCAAGGAGGCCGGCAAGCCCTCGCCGATCAAGCCGAGCGAGATCCAGGTGCTGGACTTTGAGGTCGGCGACTCGGTCACCGTCACCGACGGTCCGTTCGCGACGCTGCAGGCGACCATCAACGAGATCAACCCCGACTCGAAGAAGGTCAAGGGCCTGGTCGAGATCTTCGGCCGGGAGACCCCGGTCGAGCTCTCCTTCGACCAGATCCAGAAGAACTAGTCCCACAATCTTCGGATCCGGGGCGGGGCCGAGGGCCCTGCCCCGGATCCGTTTTGGTCCAGCGGCGCTAAGGCGTTAGCCTGGTTCGATGTGTGTGTTGGCGGCCGGGTGTCGCCCCGGTTCCGCACACACCAGCACTCACCTCTCGGAAGGACCCGGAGAGACATGCCTCCCAAGAAGAAGAAGGTCACGGGGCTTATCAAGCTCCAGATCAACGCCGGTGCGGCCAACCCGGCGCCGCCGGTCGGCCCCGCGCTGGGCCAGCACGGCGTCAACATCATGGAGTTCTGCAAGGCCTACAACGCCGCGACCGAGTCGCAGCGCGGCATGATCGTGCCGGTGGAGATCACGGTCTACGACGACCGTTCCTTCACCTTCATCACGAAGACGCCGCCGGCCGCGCGCCTCATCCTGAAGGCCGCCGGTGTGGACAAGGGCTCCAGCGAGCCGCACAAGACCAAGGTCGCCAAGCTCACCAGCGCCCAGGTCCGCGACATCGCCACCACCAAGATGCCCGACCTGAACGCCAACGACCTGGACGCGGCGGAGAAGATCATCGCCGGCACCGCCCGGTCGATGGGCATCACCGTCGAGGGCTGACCAGCTCTTTTCGTCCCTGTGGTAGGGCCTGCGCAGGCCCGTGATACCACGACTCCCATCACCATTCAGGAGCAGCAGTGAAGCGCAGCAAGGCTCTGAAGGCCGCGGACGCTCAGGTCGACCGCGACCGCCTCTACGCCCCCCTCGAGGCCATCCGCCTCGCCAAGGCGACCAGCACCACCAAGTTCGACGGCACCGTCGAGGTCGCCATGCGTCTGGGCGTCGACCCGCGCAAGGCCGACCAGATGGTCCGCAGCACCGTGATCCTCCCGCACGGCACCGGTAAGACCGCTCGGGTCCTGGTCTTCGCGACCGGTGACCGTGCCGAGGCCGCGCGTGCTGCGGGCGCCGACATCGTCGGCTCCGACGAGCTGATCAACGAGGTCGCCAAGGGCCGCCTGGACTTCGACGCCGTCGTCGCCACCCCGGACCTCATGGGCAAGGTCGGCCGCCTCGGCCGCGTGCTCGGTCCCCGTGGTCTGATGCCGAACCCGAAGACCGGCACCGTGACCCCGGACGTCGCCAAGGCTGTCAACGACATCAAGGGCGGCAAGATCGAGTTCCGCGTCGACAAGCACTCGAACCTGCACTTCATCATCGGTAAGGCCTCCTTCACCGACGAGCAGCTGGTCGAGAACTACGCCGCCGCGCTGGACGAGGTGCTCCGCGCCAAGCCGTCCGCCGCCAAGGGCCGCTACATCAAGAAGACCGCCATCAGCACCACGATCGGCCCCGGCATCCCCGTGGACCCGAACCGCACCCGCAACCTCTTCGTCGAAGAGGACCCGGCCGCGGTCTGAGCCGATCGGCTCTGAAGCAGTCCGTACGACGGGCCCGTACCCCCTTCACCGGGGGTGCGGGCCCGCCGTCGTTTCCGGATCGGGACAGGGGTGGATGGGAACGGTTGCCCGAAGCGTCGTACGCTCTGCCGGTCAGATCATGTGCAGAACGTGTGACCGTCGGAGCGTGCCGTGCCGCCCACCCTTCGCCCCGCCGCCGCGGTGGCCGCCCTGCTGCTGATCGGTGCCACCACCGGGTGCAGCCTGCTGGCCGCCCCGGGAACCCGCACCCCCGACGGCGACCCCGCCCCCGTCCCGCCCCGGCAGGTGGTGCTCGCCGCCGCCCAGGCGCTGGACGACGCCGGCGGCGCCCGGATCGACGTGGTCGAGGAGAGCCCGGCCGGCCGCCGCACCGCGAGCGGCACCCTGGTCTGGGGCACCCGGGACGAGGGCGCCCTGAGCGTCACCGACGAGCAGGGCACCGGGCAGCTGACCCTGCGGGACGGCGCACTCGACCTCAGCTACCAGGGCGCCCCGCCCAAGCACGCGGACCGGGACGGCGCCGAGTCGCTCGATCCGCGGGCGACCACCGGCCCGGGCGGCTACGCGGGTGGCTGGATGACCGCACTGGTCACCAACCCGGGCAGCCGCGCGTACAAGATCGCGCAGGCCGGGAAGCTCGGCTCGCTCGGCGGCGAGCAGCTGGCCGGGATGACCGTGGCGCACTACCAGGGCTCCACGCCGGTGGCCGAATACTTCGGCGCGGACCAGGAGTTGACCCCGGCACGACTCGCCGCGGTGGTCGACTGGTACGGCCGGCGAGGGGTGTCGGCGATCGGTTACGACGTCTGGGTCGGGCCCGACGAGCGGCTGCTGCGGCTGCGTGAGACGGCCCGGGGGAGCGACGGCACCACGGTGACCACGACGGATGTCTCGACCCCCGGAGAAGGCGACGCGCCCCCTGTCGAAGCCGGGTGACGGGAGGGGGCTGTCCGGCGCGTGGGGGATCTGGCGATCCGTTAGAGTCCGCGTGAGAAGAAGCCGAAAATCGGTTCTTCATCGGATCGTTCGGATCTCACGGGGGACTCCATGCGCGCTGCGCGCCTCGCCTCGACCGTCGCCATCGCGGCCGTGCTGCTCGGTGCCGTCACCGCCTGCGGCAGCAAGGGCGGCGACGCCAAGAGCGGCGACGCGGCGGCCGCGGCGCTCACCGGAGACCCCAAGGCCGCGCTGGCCGCCTCCGCCCTGGTGATGCAGAAGGCCGGCAACGGCAAGGTCACCATGATCTCCCCGGACGGCTCGACCCACACCGCGGGCAGCGGCGACGCCGACTGGAAGGACCCGAACCGGGCGGCCGTCGACCTGACGGGCGAGGTCGAGACCAAGAAGATCCGGTTCCGGGTGATCGGGACCGACGGCTACCTCGGCGGCGGCGACAGCGAGGCCGCCGCCATGGGCGGCAAGCACTGGATCAAGCTGCCCGCCTCGAACGAACTCGGCAACGGCGTCCTGCTGATGAGCCAGCTGCTCAACCCGGTCGCCCAGCTCGGGCTCGCCGCGCAGAGCGGCAAGCCCGCCAAGGTCGGCCAGGAGAGCCTCGACGGCGTCCAGGTCACCCACCTGCGGGCGGTCGAGGAGGCCTCCGCCATGGTGGCCGCCATGCCGGCGCTCACGGCCGGCCAGCGCACGGCCGTCCAGAAGTCCCTGGAAGAGGACGGCAGGACCCTCACCATCGACTTCTGGCTCAACGGCCGGCAGGAACTCGTCCAGTACCAGGAGTACGGGGACAAGAACGGCGAGCACGACGCCGTCACCGTCAAGTACGCGGACCTCGGCAAGGCCGCGAAGATCGACGCCCCCGCCGCCACCGACCTCGGCAGCGAGACCGACCTCCTCAAACTGCTCGGCTGATCCGCCGAGCCCGCGCACCGGAGCCGACGAGGCCTCTGGGTGGACGCCGACCAGGTGGTCGTCCAGCGGAGCGCGACGGGCGACACCAAGGCGGGCGCGTTCAAGTCCACGGTCCTCTACTCGGACTACGGCACGCCGGTCACCGCCGCGGTGCCGGAGGCGGCCGACACGGTGGAACCGGCCGAGCTGGCGAAGCTCGGCAAGGGGGGCGCCACCGGCTGATCCGGGTCAGGGTGGCAAGGTGGCCGGAACGAAAGCCGCCGACGCGGCGCCCGGGCGAGAGGGGACCAGACGATGGCGGGACGACGGCGGTTGGCGGTGTTGGCCGCGGTCGTCCTGCTGGCGAGCGGGCTGGCCGGATGCGGCGGGGGCGGCGGCGCGCCGTCCACGCCCTCCGGCAGCCCGACCCCGACCAGTTCCTCGTCGACCGAGGCGGCCAAGCCCAGCGACCGCTCGCCGCACGGCGTCCTGGTCTCCGCCCAGCTGGCGATGCAGACCGCCCGCCGGGCCAAGGTCAGCTACCGGCTGGGCGCGGACGCCGGGGCCGGGCCGCTGTTCTGGCAGCCCAAGACGGCGCTCCAGATCAAGCGCTCCACCCCGGCCGACGCCGAGCAGCTGATCGTCGTGGACACCGTCGCCTACCAGGGCGGTGACGCCGCCACCGCGGCCCGCCAGGGCGGCCGGCACTGGGAGCGCTTCTCCGTCCCGCCGGACCCGGACGGCCACCGGGAGGTCCCGTACGCGGGGCTGATCGACCTGCTGAACCCGGTCGAGGCGCTGGCCGCCGCCACCGCCGACGGGGTGGACCCCCGGTTCATCGGCGAGGAGAGGTTCGACGACTCGACGGTCGAGCACTACCGGATCACCACCACCGCCGAGCGCTACGCCGCCGCCCAGACCCAGCTGACCCAGGCCCGCCGGGACGGCCTGCGGGCCGCGCTGGCCCCCGGCGGCTCGATCTCGCTCACCGTGGACCTCTGGCTCAACGACAAGGACCAGCTGGTCCGGCTCCAGCGCACCGGCAGCGGTGACAGCGGCCGGGCGGACGACTCGGTGCTCTACTCCGACTTCGCCGGCGCCCTGCTCTCGGTGCAGGCCCCGGCCGAGACGGACACCGTGGACACCGGGCCCCGGACGGTCTCCCCGCTGGCCCGCTGAGCCCCGTCCGGCGCGGCCGGCCCGGCGGGCATCGGCCGTTCAGGGGCGATTTGCCCCGGACGGCGGAGTCCGGTTACTGTTACCGAAGCCAAAGACCGCTGGTTGTCACCGTGCTCGCGAGGGATTCGGTGGCCGAAGGATCTGCGCTTCGTCGCAGGCAGCCCGCGCAGGTGTGTCTGGAGCTTCGACTTCCGGGTCCGCGTTCACGCGAACATCCGTTGAGGTCGTTTCGAGCCCCGTGCGCCCTGCGCATCGGGGCTCATCTGCTTTCCGCAGGCTTTCCTTCCGTCCGGTTGGTTCGAGGCGTGAATGGTCGACTTTCGCGGTCGGCCGGATTTCGACATCACGGAAGGAGGCGTAAGCCTATGGCAAGGCCCGACAAGGCTGCTGCCGTCGCCGAGATCACGGACAAGTTCCGTGGCTCCTCCGCGGCGCTGCTGACCGAGTACCGCGGTCTCTCGGTGAAGCAGGTCAAGACCCTGCGTCGCTCGCTCGGCGAGAACGCCGAGTACGCCGTGGTGAAGAACACGCTGACCAAGATCGCGGCCAACGAGGCCGGGATTTCGGAGCTCGACGACCTGTTCAACGGTCCGACGGCTGTCGCCTTCGTCACCGGTGACCCGGTGGAGTCGGCGAAGGCTCTGCGTGACTTCGCCAAGGAGAACCCCGCTCTCATCATCAAGGGCGGTGTCCTTGACGGTAAGGCGCTGTCCGCCGATGAGATCAAGAAGCTCGCGGACCTCGAGTCCCGCGAGGTGCTGCTCGCCAAGCTGGCGGGTGCCCTGAAGGCCAAGCAGTCCCAGGCTGCCGCGCTCTTCCAGGCCCTGCCGTCGAAGCTCGTCCGCACTGTGGACGCGCTGCGCGACAAGGTCGAGCAGGGCGGTGCCGGTACGCCGGCTCCCGCCGCCGAGGACGCCGCCGCCGAGTAATCGGCAGGCTCACGCCTCGCTGCGGGCCCGTGCCCGCCCCACCCGTACATACGGCATCACCTGCCGATTTAGTGGAAGGACGCCATCATGGCGAAGCTGTCCCAGGACGAGCTGCTCGCGCAGTTCGAGGACCTCACCCTCATCGAGCTCGCTGGCTTCGTGAAGGCCTTCGAGGAGAAGTTCGACGTCACCGCCGCCGCCCCGGTCGCCGTTGCCGCCGCCGGTGGCCCGGCCGCCGTTGAGGCCGTCGAGGAGCAGGACGAGTTCGACGTCATCCTCGATGGTGCCGGCGACAAGAAGATCCAGGTCATCAAGGAGGTGCGCACCCTGACCTCCCTCGGCCTGAAGGAGGCCAAGGACCTCGTTGACACCGCTGGTGCCAAGGTCCTGGAGAAGGTTGCCAAGGACGTTGCCGAGAAGGCCAAGGCCGCCCTCGAGGGTGCCGGCGCCAAGGTCACCGTCAAGTGACTTCTCGCCCCCTCTGAGGGGGCCTGAAGCCGGGCCGATCACCCTTGTGGGTGGTCGGCCCGGCTTTTTCGCGTTTCCGGCCCTGGGCGGCCCTGGACGGCCCTGGGACCGCTCCGCGGCCGGGACGCGCCGGTGTGGCCGAGAGCCCACTCGGCAGCGTCGGTGCGGACGGGTATGGTGATCACCGTCATCGACGGTGGCCCCCACCACGGCTTCTGTAACGCCGGGGGGCGTCCGGCCGATGGACGGGTCGAGGTCCGCACCGCCTGCGGGCCCTTGACGAACCCGGCGAGGCGCGCGATTCTCAAGGCGCGAGTCCGCCCGGTTGGTTTGCCACTGGATGCATAACCAGTGGCTCAGGCGGGAAATGACTCCACGTGAGTTATGGGGCCCGGGCAGTGCCCGGGCCGGTGCAGTACCCGGTGGGCGTTCGCGTCCGCCGGCTACCGGGAGGAGTCTCCGATTCGGTTTCCGAATCAGAGCTGGACAGCAGTGTGCCCTTTGGCTACACTGTCCCTTTGCGCTGCCTGTTAGCTGCTCCGTGACTCGTCGCCCGGAGTTTGCGTTGCCCTGAAGGGGTCTGGCATCGCCTCCGCAAAGCGGCTCTGACCTGGGATTCCGATCCCGGCGGAGGCCAGTGGCGAGGGAGGCGGGACCAAGCCCGTGAAGGCCCGGCTGGTACGCGCGTAGTGAGCTCCGAGCCCTCGGAAGGACCCCCCTCTTGGCCGCGCCGCGCAACGCCTCGAACAATTCCGCCGCATCCACCGCCCCGCTCCGCGTCTCCTTCGCGAAGATCAAGGAGCCCCTCGAGGTCCCCAACCTCCTGGCCCTGCAGACCGAGAGCTTTGACTGGCTGCTCGGCAATGCGGCCTGGAAGTCCCGGGTCGAGGCGGCGCTGGAGAACGGTCAGGACGTCCCCACCAAGTCCGGTCTGGAGGAGATCTTCGAGGAGATCTCCCCGATCGAGGACTTCAGTGGGTCGATGTCGCTGACCTTCCGCGACCACCGTTTCGAGCCGCCGAAGAACTCGATTGACGAGTGCAAGGACCGCGACTTCACGTTCGCGGCTCCGCTCTTCGTCACGGCCGAGTTCACCAACAACGAGACCGGTGAGATCAAGTCTCAGACGGTCTTCATGGGCGACTTCCCGCTCATGACCCACAAGGGCACGTTCGTGATCAACGGCACCGAGCGTGTCGTCGTGTCGCAGCTGGTCCGCTCCCCGGGCGTGTACTTCGACTCCACCCTGGACAAGGTGTCCGACAAGGACATCTACTCCTGCAAGGTCATCCCCTCGCGTGGTGCCTGGCTGGAGATGGAGATCGACAAGCGCGACATGGTCGGCGTCCGCATCGACCGCAAGCGCAAGCAGTCCGTCACCGTGCTGCTCAAGGCGCTCGGCTGGACCAACGAGATGATTCTCGAGGAGTTCGGCGAGTACGAGTCCATGCGCAACACCCTGGAGAAGGACCACACCCAGGGCCAGGACGACGCGCTTCTGGACATCTACCGCAAGCTGCGTCCTGGCGAGCCGCCGACGCGCGAGGCCGCGCAGACGCTTCTGGAGAACCTGTACTTCAACCCGAAGCGCTACGACCTCGCCAAGGTGGGCCGCTACAAGGTCAACCGGAAGCTGGGCAACGCCGAGTCGCTGGACTCCGGCGTGCTCACCGAGCCCGACATCATCGGTGCGATCAAGTACCTGGTGAAGCTGCACGCCGGTGAGACCGAGTGGAACGACCAGACCGGTCGCGACATCGTGGTCGAGGTCGACGACATCGACCACTTCGGCAACCGTCGCCTGCGCAACGTCGGCGAGCTCATCCAGAACCAGGTCCGTACGGGTCTCGCCCGTATGGAGCGCGTCGTGCGCGAGCGCATGACCACCCAGGACGTCGAGGCGATCACGCCGCAGACTCTGATCAACATCCGGCCGGTCGTCGCCTCCATCAAGGAGTTCTTCGGCACCAGCCAGCTGTCGCAGTTCATGGACCAGACGAACCCGCTGTCGGGCCTGACCCACAAGCGCCGTCTGTCCGCCCTCGGCCCCGGTGGTCTCTCCCGTGAGCGCGCCGGCTTCGAGGTCCGTGACGTGCACCCCTCGCACTACGGGCGCATGTGTCCGATCGAGACCCCCGAAGGCCCGAACATCGGTCTGATCGGGTCGCTGGCCTCGTACGGCCGGGTCAACGCCTTCGGCTTCATCGAGACCCCGTACCGCAAGGTCATCGAGGGTGTCGTCACGGAGCAGGTCGACTACCTCACGGCCGACGAGGAGGACCGCTACGTCATCGCGCAGGCCAACGCCCCGCTGACGGCGGAGCTGACCTTCGCCGAGCCGCGTGTCCTGGTCCGCCGCCGTGGCGGCGAGATCGACTACATCCCGGGCACCGAGATCGACTACATGGACGTCTCGCCGCGCCAGATGGTGTCGGTCGCGACCGCCATGATCCCGTTCCTCGAGCACGACGACGCCAACCGCGCGCTCATGGGCTCGAACATGATGCGCCAGGCGGTGCCGCTGCTGAAGAGCGAGGCTCCGCTGGTCGGTACCGGCATGGAGTACCGCTGCGCCGTCGACGCCGCGGACGTCATCACCGCCGAGAAGGCCGGTGTCGTCCAGGAGGTCTCGGCCGACTACGTCACCGTCGCCAACGACGACGGCACGTACACCACGTACCGCGCCGCCAAGTTCACCCGCTCCAACCAGGGCACCGCCTTCAACCAGAAGGTGCTCGTGGACGAGGGCGCCCGGGTCGAGTCCGGTCAGGTGCTGGCCGACGGCCCGTGCACCGACGAGGGCGAGATGGCCCTCGGCAAGAACCTGCTCGTGGCGTTCATGTCGTGGGAGGGTCACAACTACGAGGACGCGATCATCCTGTCGCAGCGCCTCGTGCAGGACGACGTCCTCTCCTCGATCCACATCGAGGAGCACGAGGTCGACGCCCGTGACACCAAGCTCGGCCCCGAGGAGATCACCCGGGACATCCCGAACGTCTCCGAGGAGGTCCTCGCCGACCTCGACGAGCGCGGCATCATCCGCATCGGCGCCGACGTCGTCACCGGCGACATCCTGGTCGGCAAGGTCACGCCCAAGGGTGAGACCGAGCTGACCCCGGAGGAGCGCCTGCTCCGCGCGATCTTCGGTGAGAAGGCCCGTGAGGTCCGCGACACCTCGCTGAAGGTGCCGCACGGTGAGTCCGGCAAGGTCATCGGCGTCCGCGTCTTCGACCGCGAAGAGGGCGACGAGCTGCCCCCGGGCGTGAACCAGCTGGTCCGCGTCTACGTGGCCCAGAAGCGCAAGATCACCAACGGTGACAAGCTCGCCGGCCGTCACGGCAACAAGGGCGTCATCTCGAAGATCCTGCCGGTCGAGGACATGCCGTTCCTGGAGGACGGCACCCCGGTCGACATCATCCTCAACCCGCTGGGTGTCCCGTCCCGAATGAACCCGGGACAGGTCCTGGAGATCCACCTCGGGTGGCTCGCCAAGCAGGGCTGGGACGTCTCCGGCCTCGCCGACGAGTGGGCCCAGCGCCTCCAGGCGATCGGCGCCGACACCGTCCAGGGCGGCACCAACCTCGCCACCCCGGTCTTCGACGGCGCCCGCGAGGACGAGATCACCGGCCTGCTGGACAACACCACCCTCACCCGTGACGGTGAGCGCCTGGTGAACTCCACCGGCAAGGCCCGGCTGTTCGACGGCCGCTCCGGCGAGCCGTTCCCGATGCCGGTCTCGGTCGGCTACATGTACATCCTCAAGCTGCACCACCTGGTCGACGACAAGCTGCACGCCCGTTCGACCGGTCCGTACTCGATGATCACCCAGCAGCCGCTCGGTGGTAAGGCGCAGTTCGGTGGTCAGCGCTTCGGTGAGATGGAGGTGTGGGCCCTTGAGGCGTACGGCGCTGCTTACGCGCTGCAGGAGCTGCTCACCATCAAGTCCGACGACGTCCTCGGCCGTGTGAAGGTCTACGAGGCCATCGTCAAGGGCGAGAACATCCCCGAGCCCGGCATTCCCGAGTCCTTCAAGGTCCTCATCAAGGAAATGCAGTCGCTCTGCCTCAACGTGGAGGTGCTGTCCTCGGACGGCCAGTCCATCGAGATGCGGGACTCCGACGAGGACGTGTTCCGCGCCGCCGAGGAGCTCGGCATTGACCTGTCCCGGCGCGAGCCGAGCAGCGTCGAAGAGGTCTGACGGAGGTTGGGCCGGCTGCCCGAGCAGCCGGCCCGCCCCCAGGCCCCCCTCAGACCACATGAACGACTCTCGACTTACGAAAGAGGGCTTGACGACCAGTGCTTGACGTCAACTTCTTCGACGAGCTCCGCATCGGCCTGGCCACCGCCGACGACATCCGCCAGTGGTCGCACGGCGAGGTCAAGAAGCCGGAGACCATCAACTACCGCACCCTGAAGCCCGAAAAGGACGGACTCTTCTGCGAGAAGATCTTCGGCCCCACCCGGGACTGGGAGTGCTACTGCGGTAAGTACAAGCGCGTCCGCTTCAAGGGCATCATCTGTGAGCGCTGCGGCGTCGAGGTGACCCGCGCCAAGGTGCGCCGTGAGCGGATGGGCCACATCGAGCTGGCCGCCCCGGTCACCCACATCTGGTACTTCAAGGGCGTGCCGTCCCGCCTGGGCTACCTGCTCGACCTGGCGCCGAAGGACCTCGAGAAGGTCATCTACTTCGCCGCCTACATGATCACCTGGGTCGACGACGAGCGCCGCCAGCGCGACCTGCCGTCCCTGGAGGCGCACGTCTCGGTCGAGCGCCAGCAGATCGAGAACCGCCGCGACTCCGACCTCGAGGCCCGTGCCAAGAAGGCCGAGACCGACCTGGCCGAGCTGGAGGCCGAGGGCGCCAAGGCCGACGTGCGCCGCAAGGTGCGCGAGGGCGCCGAGCGCGAGATGAAGCAGCTGCGCGACCGCGCGCAGCGCGAGCTCGACCGCCTCGACGAGGTGTGGGCCCGCTTCAAGAACCTCAAGGTCCAGGACCTCGAGGGCGACGAGCTGCTCTACCGCGAGCTGCGCGACCGCTTCGGCACCTACTTCTCCGGCTCGATGGGCGCGGCGGCCCTCAAGGACCGCCTCGAGACCTTCGACCTGGCGGAGGAGTCCGAGCGCCTGCGCGAGATCATCCGCACCGGCAAGGGCCAGAAGAAGACCCGTGCGCTGAAGCGCCTCAAGGTCGTCTCCGCGTTCCTGCAGACCACCAACAAGCCCAACGGCATGGTGCTGGACTGCGTCCCGGTCATCCCGCCGGACCTGCGTCCGATGGTGCAGCTGGACGGTGGCCGCTTCGCGACCTCCGACCTGAACGACCTGTACCGCCGCGTGATCAACCGCAACAACCGCCTGAAGCGGCTTCTCGACCTCGGCGCGCCCGAGATCATCGTGAACAACGAGAAGCGCATGCTCCAGGAGGCCGTCGACGCCCTGTTCGACAACGGCCGTCGCGGCCGTCCGGTCACCGGCCCGGGCAACCGCCCGCTGAAGTCCCTCAGCGACATGCTGAAGGGCAAGCAGGGTCGTTTCCGCCAGAACCTGCTCGGCAAGCGCGTCGACTACTCGGCCCGTTCGGTCATCGTCGTCGGCCCGCAGCTCAAGCTGCACCAGTGCGGTCTGCCCAAGGCCATGGCGCTGGAGCTCTTCAAGCCGTTCGTGATGAAGCGCCTGGTCGACCTGAACCACGCGCAGAACATCAAGTCGGCCAAGCGCATGGTCGAGCGTGCCCGCCCGGTCGTGTGGGACGTGCTCGAAGAGGTCATCGCCGAGCACCCCGTCCTGCTGAACCGTGCGCCCACCCTGCACCGCCTCGGCATCCAGGCCTTCGAGCCCCAGCTGGTCGAGGGCAAGGCCATCCAGATCCACCCGCTCGTCTGCACCGCGTTCAACGCGGACTTCGACGGCGACCAGATGGCCGTCCACCTGCCGCTCTCCGCGGAGGCGCAGGCCGAGGCCCGCATCCTGATGCTGTCCTCGAACAACATCCTGAAGCCGGCCGACGGTCGCCCCGTCACCATGCCGACCCAGGACATGGTGCTCGGTCTGTTCTTCCTGACCTCGGACCGGGAGACGGTGAAGGGCGGTGGCCGTTCCTTCTCCTCGACCGCCGAGGCCGTCATGGCCTTCGACGCCCGCGAGCTGGACGTCCAGGCCCCGATCGAGCTGCGCCTGCCGGCCGGCACCGTCCCGCCGCGCGGCTGGACCCCGCCGGTGGACGAGGAGGGCCAGACGGCCTGGTTCGACGGCGAGCCGTTCCGTCTGACCACCACCCTGGGCCGCGCGCTCTTCAACGAGCTGCTGCCCGAGGACTACCCGTTCGTCGACTACGAGGTGGGCAAGAAGCAGCTCTCCGCGATCGTCAACGACCTGGCGGAGCGCTACCCCAAGGTCGTCGTCGCGGCGACCCTGGACAACCTGAAGGCGTCCGGTTTCCACTGGTCGACCCGCTCGGGTGTCACCGTCTCGATCTCCGACGTCGTCGTCCCGCCGAACAAGCCCCAGATCCTCGAGGGCTACGAGGCGAAGGCGGAGAAGGTCCAGCGTCAGTACGAGCGCGGCCTGATCACCAACGACGAGCGCAAGCAGGAGCTCATCGGCATCTGGACCCAGGCGACCAACGAGGTCGCCGAGGCCATGAACGAGAACTTCCCGAAGACGAACCCCATCTTCATGATGGTCGACTCGGGTGCTCGTGGAAACATGATGCAGATGCGCCAGATCGCCGGTATGCGTGGTCTGGTGTCGAACGCCAAGAACGAGACCATCCCGCGACCCATCAAGGCGTCGTTCCGTGAGGGTCTCACCGTGCTGGAGTACTTCATCTCCACCCACGGTGCCCGTAAGGGTCTGGCGGACACCGCCCTCCGTACCGCCGACTCCGGCTACCTCACCCGTCGTCTGGTCGACGTCTCCCAGGACGTCATCATTCGCGAGGAGGACTGCGGTACCGAGCGCGGCCTGAAGCTGGCGATCGGCACCGTCGGCGCGGACGGCGTGCTGCGCAAGGCCGACGACGTCGAGACCAGCGTGTACGCCCGCATGCTCGCCGAGGACATCACGGTGGACGGCAAGCTCCTTGCCACCGCCAACACCGACCTCGGTGACGTGCTGATCGACGAGCTGATCCGCCACGGCATCGGCGAGGTCAAGACCCGCTCGATCCTGACCTGCGAGTCGGCCGTCGGCACCTGCGCCTTCTGCTACGGGCGTTCGCTGGCCACCGGCAAGCTGGTCGACATCGGTGAGGCGGTCGGCATCATCGCCGCCCAGTCCATCGGTGAGCCCGGCACCCAGCTGACGATGCGTACCTTCCACACCGGTGGTGTGGCCGGTGACGACATCACCCAGGGTCTGCCGCGTGTCGTCGAGCTCTTCGAGGCCCGTACCCCCAAGGGTGTGGCCCCGATCTCGGAGGCCACCGGCCGGGCGCGGATCGAGGACACCGAGAAGACCCGCAAGCTCGTCATCACCCCGGACGACGGCAGCGAGGAGATCGCCTACCCCGTCTCCAAGCGTGTGAAGCTGCTGGTCAGCGAGGGCGAGGCGGTCGAGGTCGGCCAGAAGCTGACCATGGGTGCCACCAACCCGCACGACGTCCTGCGCATCATGGGCCAGCGTGCCGTCCAGATCCACCTGGTCGCCGAGGTCCAGAAGGTCTACAACTCGCAGGGTGTGTCGATCCACGACAAGCACATCGAGATCATCATCCGGCAGATGCTCCGCCGCGTGACGATCATCGAGTCGGGCGACGCCGAGCTGCTCCCGGGCGAGCTCGTCGAGCGCGGCCGCTTCGAGACGGAGAACCGTCGCGTGGTCGCCGAGGGTGGTCACCCCGCCTCCGGCCGTCCGCAGCTGATGGGTATCACCAAGGCCTCGCTGGCCACCGAGTCCTGGCTGTCGGCCGCCTCCTTCCAGGAGACGACCCGGGTCCTCACCGACGCGGCGATCCACGCCAAGTCGGACCCGCTGCTGGGCCTCAAGGAGAACGTCATCCTCGGTAAGCTCATCCCGGCCGGTACGGGTCTTCCCCGCTACCGCAACATCCGGGTCGAGCCGACCGAAGAGGCCAAGGCCGCGATGTACTCGGCCGTCGGCTACGACGACTACGACCTGTCGCCCTTCGGCGCCGGCTCCGGCCAGGCGGTCCCGCTGGACGACTACGACTACGGCCCGTACACCGGCTGAGTCCGACGTTCGGCTGTCAGGGCGGTCACCCCTCGCGGGGTGGCCGCCCTGCGGCGTTCCTGCTGCGCGGCCCGGGGTCGGGGGGTCTGCGGGGCAGCGATTAGGTTCCCTGGCAGAAGTCGCGTAGAGTCGTGTTTACCGACGCGGGGTGGAGCAGCTCGGTAGCTCGCTGGGCTCATAACCCAGAGGTCGCAGGTTCAAATCCTGTCCCCGCTACTCAGTAGCAACGAAGGGCCCGGAGGCATCAAGCCTCCGGGCCCTTCGTCGTTTCCGGGAGTCGTTCCCGTGAGCGGCCCCTCCCTCGTGCGGGGGAGGGGCCGGAACCGCTCCGGTGGGGGAGGCGGGGGAGGGGGCGGCCGGGGCAGGCTTCGCGTGTCGGGACGACGGGGCTTTCGAAGGGGGCCGGGCATGAAGCGGGTACCGGGCGCGGAGGCGATCACGGGGGCGGTGCGTTCGGGCGCCGGCGCAGTGCCGGTCGACGGTGTCTGACCGGGCCGTTCCGGAGGTCCTGCCGGTAGGGCATGATCTTCTCCGCGGGGGCGGCGCCCCCGGACACGGGGGAGGGGCTGCGGTGGTGCGAGCGGCGCGCTGGCGGAGCTGGTCGGCCGGGCTGAGTCCGTACGTGCTGGACTCGCTGCTGGCCGTGGCATCGGCCGGGATCTCGGTCTGGGCGGTCGGCAACGACGACAGGGCCTGGCCGTGGTGGGTCTACCTGGTGGCGGTGTCCACCTCGCTGTCGCTGCCCTGGCGGCGCCGGGCGCCGCTGGCCGCGCTGGCGGCGGGCAGCGTGGCCTTCATGACGCTGTCCGTGGTGGCGCACTCGGCGAGTCCGCAGGTGCCGCTGGCCGGTGTGATCGGCATCTACACGGTGGCGGAGCGCTCCCCGGACCGGCAGCGCTGGACGGTGCTGGCGGTGGTGGTGGTCGCCAACGTGATCGGCACCCACTCGCCCAACGGCATGCTGTTCAGCCTGCTCACCTCGGTCGGCTCGTTCGTCTTCGGCTCGCTGGTGCGCGCCCAGCGGCGGCTGGCCCGGCTGGAGGCCGAGCGGGCCCGCGAGGCGGGGGAACGGGCGGCCAGTGAGGCGGGCCGTGCGGTGGTGGAGGAGCGGGCCCGGATCGCCCGGGAGATGCACGACATCCTGGCGCACGCCGTCTCGCTGATGATCATCCAGGCCGAGGCCGGGCCGCTGGTGGTGCACGCCAACCCGGACCGGGCGATCCGCGCCTTCGACACCATTGCCGACGCGGGCCGCGACGCGATGGTCCAACTGCGGCGCGTCCTCGGAGTGCTGAAGGAGGAGGGGGCCGGTCCTGAGCTGGCCCCGCAGCCCCGGCTGGCCGAACTCGCCGACGTGGCCGAGCGGGTGCGCCGGGCCGGACCGGCGGTGGAGCTCGAACTGGCCGACGGGCTGGGCGCGGTGCCCGCCGACCTCCAGGCCGCGGCGTACCGGATCGTGCAGGAGGCGCTGACCAACACGGTCAAGCACTCCGGCGCCGACCGGGTGGCGGTCCGGGTGCGGCGGTCCGGGGACACCCTGGAGGTCGTGGTGTCCGACAACGGGCGCGGGCTGCCGGTGACCGTCGGCGGCGTGGTGAACGGCTGGTCCGGCGGCCGCGGGCTGGTCGGCATCCGGGAGCGGGCGGCGGCCTGCGGCGGGCGGGCCGAGGCCGGACCCGGACCGGAGGGCAAGGGCTTCCTGGTGAGTGCCCGGCTGCCGTTGGGGGTGGCGGGCGTGGTGGAGAAGGCGGGCGGATGAAGCCGATTCGGGTGGTCGTCGCGGACGACCAGGAGCTGGTGCGGGCGGGGTTCGGGATGATCCTGGACGCGCAGCCCGACATCGAGGTGGTGGCCGAGGCCTGCGACGGCGCCGAGGCGGTCGAGGCGGTCCGCGCCCACGGCCCGGACGTCCTGCTGCTGGACGTCCGGATGCCGGTCATGGACGGGCTGGAGGCGGCCCGCCGGGTCTGCGCCGAGTTCCCGTCCACCAAGGTGATCATGCTGACCACCTTCGACGCCGACGACTACGTCTTCGACGCGCTGTACGCGGGCGCCAGCGGCTTCCTGCTCAAGGACGTCCGGCGGGACGACCTGGCGCACGGGGTGCGGATGGTGGCCTCCGGGGAGGCGCTGCTCGCGCCCTCGGTGACCAGGCGGCTGATCGGCGAGTTCGCCGCCCGCCGCCCGGGCTCGCCCGAGCGGGCGCTGCGGCCGCCGTCCAAGCTGCTGGAGCAGCTCACCCTGCGTGAGCAGGAGACCCTGCGGCTGCTGGCGCGCGGGCTCTCCAACGCGGAGATCGCGGCCGAGCTGGTGGTCAGCGAGCACACGGTGAAGACGCACGTCAGCAATGTGCTGAGCAAGCTGGGGCTGCGGGACCGGGTGCACGCGGTGGTGTTCGCGTACGAGGCCGGTGCGGTGGTGGCGGGGGAGGCGTAGGGCCCTCGCGCGGGGCCCTGCGCGTGGCTCCCCCGTGCGGGGGAGGCGGCGGGTTCGCCGGTGCGGGCGATCCGCGACGAGGGGTGCGGCGGACAGCATCTGTGGTGTCGGAACGGACCACGGGCCACCAGCTACCTGCCGGGGCCGCGGATCACCACAGGAGATCGTCGGATGAACACCCCGCAGGAGAACCGCCGCACCGCCTACGTCGTCGTCGGCGCCCCCGCCCTGATGGCCCTCTACGGGGGGATCCGGCTGATCCCGGGCTCCCGGGAGCCCGGCCTCGGCTGGACGGTCGGCCACACCGCGATGTTCGCCGGGCTGCTGCTGTTCGCCCCGGTCCTGCTCGCCCTGCGCGGGCTGCTCGCCCCGCGCGGCACCACGGCCGGGCGGCTCGCGGCCGGTGCCGCGCTCGGGACGGCGTTCGCCGGCCTGGCGGCCTCGCTGGTGCAGATCGGGATCGATCTGTACGTCGGCCTGGCGGCGGCGGACAAGGCCGGGCAGTCGCGGATGTTCGACCGCGTCCAGGGTGTCCCCGGGGTGCTGCCGGCGGTCTACCAGATCGGCCCGCTGCTGTTCTACGTCGGCCTGCTGGTCCTGCTGGTCGCCGCCGCGGTGGGTGCGGCCCGGACGCTGCCCTGGTGGAGCCCGGTGCTGATGCTGGTCGGCACCGCCGCCTCGGGGGCCGACCTGGCGCTGATCCCGGTGGCCGCGGTCTGCTACCTGGCGGCGCTGGCCCCGCTGGCCCGCCGCGCCGCCGGGCCCCGCCCGGTGCTGGCCTGACCGGTGCTGGTCCGCCCGGTGCTGGTCTGGCTGGGCGGTCCGGACGGGCGGCCGCTCCCGCAGGGGAGGGGCGGGCGCCCGTCAGCTCATCCGGAACACCGGTCCGCGCGGGGTGAACGGCAGCCCGGCGCCCCGGGGGACGAGGAAGGCGTGCTCGCGGCGCACCCGCAGCACGTCGCACGCGCCGTCGGTGATCACCAGCACGGGCGCCCCGCGCGGGAAGTCCTCGGCCCGCTCCAGCAGGTCGACGCCCGGCTGCAGCTCGGTGCCGCCGCGCCCGCGCACCCGGACCCGGCCGGCGATCTCGCCGACCGGGACGTACCCGGCGTCGTGCGGTGCGGCGTCGCAGTGCACCACCCGGGCCGCGGGCACGTCCCGGGCGGCCGCGTACGAGGCGATCGCGCCGAGCGCCTTGCCGAGCAGGACCCGGTTCATCGAGCCGGAGGTGTCCAGGACGACGCCGAAGGTGCAGCGCGGTACCTCCTCCGGCGGGTGGTAGCGGCCGGCCCGGGGGATGTCCGGGGTGGCGGACTGCCGACGGGCCGGGCGGGAGTAGCTGCGGACCGGCTCCGGACGGGGCACGAACTCGTCGAACCAGCGGGCCAGCCGGGCGTCCCAGGGCAGCGGCGGGTGGGCGAGGGCGCGGATCTCCTCGACCAGTCCGGCGGGCAGCAGCCCGCGGTCGCGCTGGTGCAGCTCGAAGCCCTGCTGGAGTCCGCGGCGGTAGAAGTCGTCGAGGTCCACGTAGTCGCGCGGGCCGCGGTCCAGCGGTGCGCCGAGGATGTCCGGGCGGTTCTTGCCGGCCAGAGTGGCGAGCCGGCGGATCCGGCGCTCGTCGCGGACGATCCGGTCGTACACCTCCTCGGCCGACAGCCCCTTCAGCTGCGGGTCGTGCAGCAGGCCTTCCGGCATGTCGCCGACGCCCATCTCCAGCAGCCAGCCGTTGATGACGTAGTCGGCGGCGACGTTGAAGAGGAACGGGTCCCGGCCGCCGCGGCGCTCGCCGTGCCGCAGGGCGGCGTGCAGCATCTCGTGGCCGAGGATGAACCGCCACTCCTCGTCGGTCTGCTGGCGCAGCGGGTTGATGTAGACCTCGCCGGCCTCGGCGTTGACGGCGGCGATGGAGATGCCGTGGGCGCGGGCCAGTTCGGCGTCGGCGACGACGGTGAGGCCGGCCGCGATGCCGCCGAGCAGCGGGTAGGAGGAGACGAACCAGCCGAGCGCCCTGGTCCACGGCCGTACGGGCAGGCGCTCGCCGGTCTCCCGGTCGAAACGGCCGCCGGCCCGGTCCATCGCGGCGGACATGGTGCGGGTGAGGGCGGCGGCGAAGGCCGCCGACCAGTCCTTCGGGGTGTGGCCGTAGTCCTGCCACTCGACCAGCAGCTGGTCGTGGTCGGCGGTGCCGGCCGTCCCGGCGGTGACGGCGGGCGGCAGGCCGTCGCGGCGCCAGCGGGCGGCCAGCTCCTCCTCGTCGCCGCCCGGGTACTCCTGCGGGAGGGCGACCGGGGGGCGGCCGACGGGGAAGGTCGCGAGGAAACGGTTCACCACCGCGCAGCGGGCCGCCTCCTCGTAGGCGTCGGGCTGGACCCGGACACCCTTGGCGGCCGGGACGTGGCCGAAGCCCAGGTGCAGCAGGCAGTGCGCCAGTACCCAGGCCCACTCGTCCGGCTCGGCCCGGCGGCGCGGGTTGACGTGCACGGTGCCGTCGGAGTCGACCACCGCCCAGCCGCCGGTCGGGGCCAGCCCGCAGTCGTCCCGGCGGCAGAAATCGGCGGGCACGGCGTCGAAGGCCGGGTTCTGGCGCAGCAGCCGGACCCCCTCGGCGAAGACCTCCGCGCCCGGGTCCGGCTTCTTCGCACCCTTCTGGACGGAAGGGCTCACCGGCGGGCCTCGACCAGCCGGGGCATGTCCCGGGCCGCCTCGATCAGGAACCAGGAGGGCAGCACCGGATTGCCGTCCGCGCCGTCGGCGATCACCGTCTGGGCGACCTCCACCGAGATCTCGGCCAGCTGCACCAGCAGCGACTTGGCCCGGAAGGCGGTCTGCCGCTGCGCCCCCGAGGCGTGCTCCTTGCTGGCCGGAAGCTCCTTGACCAGGCGGCCGCGGAAGGCGTCGGCCAGGTAGTAGAGCAGGTCGCGGTCCTCCAGCCGGTGCGGCCAGCGGGCGTCGCCCTTGAGGATCGCCTCCAGGCCGTAGGCGTTGCGGACGATCTTGGCGTAGCCGCAGAAGGCGATCGCGTGCTGCGGGGTGAGCAGCCCGTACGCGAGCACCTTGAGGGTCTCCTCGTCCAGGGTGGGGCCGAAGGAGTGCAGCGCGTCGGAGAGCATGTGCCATGCGCGCGGGGTGGAGAACGGCTCCTCGGTCTTCGGCGGGGCGGACCACAGGTGGTCGGGCCGGTCGGTGACGTAGTCGACGACCCAGGGGTGGATGCCGGCGCCGGCCGCCCAGCGCAGCCAGTCCGCGGCGCTGGCCCGCAGGTGCACGTGGACCATGCGGTTGACCAGCGCGGACGCCATCGGTCGGGCGAGCGCGCCGTCGGTGGCGCGGTTCCCGGCGCCGATCACGATCGAGCCGGGCGGCAGCTCGTACGAGCCGATCCGGCGGTCCAGGATCAGCGAGTAGAACGCCTTCTGGACGTCCGGGGTCGCCGCGTTGAGCTCGTCCAGGAACAGGCAGTACGGCTCGTCGCGGGCGATCTGCTCGGGCGGGCAGAACCGGGAACGGCCCTCCGGGGTCAGCTGCGGGACACCGATCAGGTCCTCCGGGGCGAGCTGGGTGCCGACCAGGCTCACGCACTCCAGGCCGAGCGACTCGGCGAACTCCCTTACCAGCGAGGACTTTCCGATCCCGGGCGCGCCCCAGAGGAACACCGGCCGGACGGTGGCCAGCCCGAGCAGCAACTCGGGAATCTGGACGGGCGAGACGCTGACTGCTCCCTGCACGGGGCTCCTTGGCAAGTGGTGGGGTGACCGGCCCAGTCTGCGGCGGGAGTTGACGCGGCGCACCCGGATTTTCGCTGGCGCCCCGAACCGGCCCGCCCGTACCGTCCGGGGCATGAACGCGAAACGCCCCCTGATCGCCGTCCTCACCGGCGCGGGCATCTCGACCGACTCGGGCATCCCCGACTACCGAGGCCCGCAGGGGCTCTGGCAGCGCGACCCGTCGGCCCAGGACCTGGTCACCATCGGCCCGTACCGTGCCGATCCCGAGGTGCGGCGGCGGGCGTGGCGGCTGAGGCTGGAGACGGGTGTGCTGGGGGCCGAGCCGAACGCCGGGCACCGGGCGCTGGTCGACCTGGAGCGCTCGGGGCTGCCGCTGCGGGTGCTCACCCAGAACGTGGACGGGCTGCACCAGCGGGCCGGGCTGGCCCCGCGCAAGGTGCTCGAACTGCACGGCACCGCACTGGAGGTGCAGTGTCTGGGCTGCGGGGCGACGGGGCCGATGGCGGAGGCGCTGCGGCGGGTCGAGGCGGGCGAGCCGGACCCCGCCTGTCGGGCGTGCGGGGGGATCCTGAAGCCGCGCACGGTGATGTTCGGCGAGAACCTGGACCAGGAGGTGCTCGGGCAGGCCGACTCGATCGCCCGTGCCTGCGACGTGTTCATCGCGGTCGGTACCAGTCTTCAGGTGTTCCCGGTGGCCGCGCTGCCGTACGACGCGGTGCGGACCGGGTCGAAGCTGATCATCCTGAACGCCGAGCCGACGCCGTACGACGAGGCCGCCGTCGAGGTGATCCGCGAGCCGATCTCCCAGGCGCTGCCGGACTTGGTGCGGAGGCTGGTGGGGGAGGGGCTCTGAAAAAAGGGCTCCGAAGAAGGGGCTTAAAAACGGGTGAACCGCATGCGTACGATGATCCTTCCGGCTCCCCCCTCATGGCCTGGAGTGATCGAGCGATGACGACGACGGCGAAGTTCGACCCCTGGTCGGCGGCGTTCGTGGCCCACCCGTACGACGCGTACGCCGAGTTGCGCGAGCACGCGCCGGTGACGTACTTCGAGCCGACCGGGCAGTGGCTCGTCTCGCGGCACGAGGACGTCAGCGCGCTCCTGCGCGACCGGCGGCTCGGGCGCACCTACACCCACCGCTTCAGCCACCAGGAGTTCGGCCGGCCCGAACCCGACCCGGCGCACGAGCCCTTCCACACCCTCAACGACTTCGGGCTGCTCGACCTGGAGGCCCCCGACCACACCCGGATCCGCCGGCTGGTCTCCAAGGCCTTCACCCCGCGCATGGTCGAGGGCCTGCGGCCGACCGTCCAGCGGCTCGCCGGGGAACTCGTCGACGGCCTGCTCGCGGCCGGCGGCGGCGACCTGATCGCCGCCGTCGCCGAGCCGCTGCCGGTCGCCGTGATCGCCGAGATGCTCGGCGTGCCGGAGGGCGACCGGCACCTGCTGCGGCCCTGGTCCGCCGACATCACCGGCATGTACGAGCTCAACCCGAGCGAGGAGGCCGCCCGCAAGGCCGTCACCGCGAGCACCGAGTTCTCCGACTACCTGCGCGCCCTCATCCGCGAACGCCGCACCGCCCCCGGCACCGACCTGATCAGCGCGCTGATCCAGGCCCAGGAGGGCTCCGACGCGCTCAGCGAGCAGGAGATGATCTCCACCTGCGTGCTGCTGCTCAACGCCGGCCACGAGGCGACCGTCAACACCACCGGCAACGGCTGGTGGGCGCTGTTCCGCAACCCCGGTGAACTCGCCCGGCTGCGCGGCGCGACCGACGCGCTCCTGCCCACCGCCATCGAGGAGCTGATGCGCTGGGACACCCCGCTGCAGCTGTTCGAACGGTGGGTGCTGGAGGACATCGAGCTGCGCGGCGTCACCATCCCGCGCGGCTCCGAGGTCGCCCTCCTCTTCGGCTCCGCCAACCGCGACCCCGAGCGCTTCACCGACCCCGACCGCCTCGACCTCGGCCGCACCGACAACCCCCACATCACCTTCGGCGCCGGAATCCACTTCTGTCTCGGCGCCCCGCTCGCCAGACTGGAACTCACCGAGTCCTACGGCGCCCTCCTGCGCCGCGCCCCCGGCCTGCGCCTGGCCCGCGAACCCGAGTGGAACCCGGGCTACGTGATCCGGGGCCTCAGGGAACTGGTGGTCGAGGTCTAGATCGAGGTCGGGGCCAGGTCGGGGTCGGTTCGAGGAACGGGGGAGAGCTGTGGGCAAGGCGACGGGGTCACTGCTGGGGCTGGCGATCGGGGATGCGATCGGCCGGGTGACCGAGTTCAAGACGGTAGAGATGATTGCCGACGACCACCCGGACTGGCGGCAACTTCCGCTGCCCCGAAGGGCGCTGGTCACCGACGACACCCAGATGACCCTCGCCCTCGGCCGTGGTCTGCGCATTGCCCTGGAGCGCGGGCCGCTCACCCCGCTACGGCTGGAGCGGCCCGTTCGCGAGGAGTTCGTCGACTGGTGGCGCTCCCCGCAGAACAACCGTGCTCCCGGCATGACCTGCCTGCGCGCCTGCGAGCGGCTGAGCCGCCCCGCGTACCGCTGGCAGCAGGCGAGCGACGTCGGTTCCAAGGGCTGCGGCGCCAACATGCGGGTCGCTCCGGTCGGACTGATCCGCGAACTCGACGCCCGCCAGCTCGCGGGCGCCGCGCAGCTGCAGTCCGCGCTCACCCACGGGCACCCGACCGCACTCGCCGCCAGTGACCTCACCGCGTACGCCATCCGCAAGCTCGCCGAGGGCGTTCCGCCGGCCGGCCTGCCCGCGGTGCTGCGGGCGTACGCGCTGGCGAGCCGCGAGCGGTACGACGAGTTCTGGCTCGGCGACCTCTCCGCGCGCTGGTACGGTCGCTCGCCGCAGGACGTCATCGCCCGCGGCTGGGACGACTGCCTGGCCGTGCTCGACCAGTTGGACGCCGCGCTCGCCGCGCCCGACGTCGAAGCGGACCCGTGTCTGGCCACCGGTGAGGGCTGGGTCGCCGAGGAGGCCTTCGCCACCGGCCTGCTCTGCTTTCTGCTGCTGCCGGACGACCCGGTGTCCGCCGTCCGCCGGGCCGCCTACTCCAGCGGCGACTCGGACTCCCTGGCCTGTCTGACCGGCGCCTTCGCCGGGGCCCATCACGGGGAGTCGGTCTGGCCGCAGGAGTGGGTGGAGCGGATCGAGTACCGGGACGAGCTGCTCGCGCTCGGGGCGCTCTGGGACTGAGCTCCACAACCTGCGTTCCGGGCCCGGGTGGAACCGGGGTCGGGGGTGGTGCGTCGAAGGGCCATGACGAAGCGCAGCACCGCAGGGCATCGCCGTTCCCGCCGTCGGGTGGGGCTGCTTCTCGCCGCCGGGTTGGCGGTCGGCCCGGCGCTGGCCGGGTGCGGGAGTGCGGCGGGCGGGGGGCCCGTGGTGGTGCGGGTCTCGGCGTCGGGGAGCCGGGCGGCGGTGGATCCGGGGCAGGTGGCTGCGGTGGCGGCCGGGACCAGCGCCTTCGGGCTGGACCTGCTGCACGTGCTGACCGCGACGCCGGACGGGGCGGGGCGCAACGTCGTGGTCTCGCCGGCCGGGCTGGCGAGCGTGCTCGGGATGCTGCTGCCGGGGGCGCGCGGTGCCACCGCCGAGGAGCTGGCCAAGGCCCTGCACACCGGGCTCGACCCGCGGCAGTACGCCCTCGCCGTCGGCGCGCCGGACAGCGGGAGCCGGGCCGGCGGCGACCAGGTCGTCCTGCGCCGTTCCGACGACCTGTGGACGCAGCAGGGCCTGGCCGTCGCCCCGGAGTACCTGGACACGCTCGCCGCCGCCTTCGACACCGGCGTGCACCCCGTCGACTTCGCCAGGGACCCGGCCGGCGCCCGCGGGAGCATCAACGCGGCGGTGGAGAAGGCCACCGAGGGGCGGATCAAGGAGCTCTTCGGCCCGCGGCAGATCACCGCCGACACCCGGCTGGCACTCACCGACGCGCTCTACCTGAAGGCGGCGTGGGCCTCCGGGTTCAAGCCCGCGAACACCTCCGAGCGCCCCTTCCACCGGCTGGACGGCTCCACCCCGGCGGTGAGCACGATGAGCCGCACCGGCACCCTCCGGTACGCCGAGGGCTCCGGCGGCATCGTCGGCGAACCCTGGCAGGCCGTCGAACTCCCTTACGCGGGAGGTGGGTTGGCGATGGATCTGATCGTCCCCGCCCAGGGCGGGTACGCGGCCTTCAGCAAGGGCCTGGACCAGGCCCAGCTCGACCGGATCCTCGGCGGGCTCGGCGAGCGGTCCGTCGACCTGACCCTGCCGCGGTTCCACTTCGACACGGCCAACGACCTCGTCCCCGCCCTGCGCTCACTCGGCGTCAAGGCGGCCTTCGACGCGCCCGACTTCACCGGCATCACCGCCAAGGAGCCGCTCGGCCTGGGCGCGGTGGTGCAGAAGGCCACCGTCGAGGTGAACGAGGACGGTACGGTCGCGGCGGCCGGCAGCGGCGCCGGGGTGGCGGCGATGGCGGCGCCGGCCGTGCCGGAGTCCGTCCAACTGCACATCGACCGGCCGTTCCTGTTCCTGATCCGCGACACCGCCGACGGGCGGCCGCTGTTCCTCGGCCAGGTCACCGACCCGCAGGCCTCCTGAGCCGACCCGTAGGCGAAGCGGACGAAGCAGATGAAGCGGACGAAGCAGGAGAAGCAGCCGGAGGAGGACCGGGCGTCACCAGGCCGGGTAGCGCCCGCCGAGCGCCGGGTGGGCCGGGTCGCGGCTGCCGAACAGCACCAGCAGGTCGTCCGCGACCCGCAGCAGTTCGGCCCGGCCCTCGACCGCCCCCGCCCACTCGGCGGGCAGCGCCGAGGCGCCGTACGCGGCGCCGACCAGGTTGCCGCAGACCGCGCCGGTGGAGTCGCTGTCCCCGGAGTGGTTCACCGACAGCAGCAGCGCGCTGCGCACCGGGTCGGGTTCGAGGGTGGTCGCCAGCAGCGAGTACACCGCGATGGCCAGGCACTCCTCGGCGATCCAGCCGAGGCCGACCCGCTCCACGGACTCCGCCGTCGGCTGCGACTCCTGGGCCACCCGGACGGCCCGGGCCAGCGCCTGCACCGTCTCCTTGGACCCCGGCAGCTCGCGGATCTGCTCCACGGTCTCGCCGACCGCCGCCCACGGCTCGGTCCCGTTGGCGAGCCGCTCGACCAGCGCCGCGAAGGCGCCCGCCGAGAGGTAGCCGGTCGGGTGCCCGTGGGTGAGCTGGGCACACTGCACGGCCAGCCCGAAGGACAGCTCGACGCCCAGCCGGGCCAGCCCGAACGGCGCCGAGCGCATCACCGTGCCGCAGCCCTTGGACTCCGGGTTGATCGGCCCCGGCTGCCCGATCACGGACGGCGACTCGAACTCCGGGTGCTCGGCCACCCCGCTCATGCAGGCGTTGCCGGGCGCCCGCGACGCGTACAGGAAGGGCCTGGTCAGCAGCCAGCCGTCGTACGGGCGGGGCTGCGGCGCGGTGTCCGGCGAGCCCTGGCGCTGGGTCAGCAGCCAGCGCCGGTACGCGGCGTGGACGGCCTCCGGCACCGAGCCGCCGCCGCCCGTCCAGCCGCGGACGAACGCGCGGATCAGGCCCTCGGTGGTGAACAGGGTCATCTGGGTGTCGTCGGTGACTTCGACCGGCCCGGTACCGGCCGGCAGCCCGGTCACGCCGTCCGGCCCGTACCGCTGCTGGATCTGGTGGAGCTGCTGGAACTCCACCGGCCAGCCCAGCGCATCGCCGACGGCCCCGCCGAGCAGCGCCCCGCGCACCCGGTCGCGGTATCCCGATTCGGCCGCCGACTCCGTCACGTCGATCCCCCTTGGTTCATGGCGGGATACGTTCTATCAGGTCTACCGGCGGATCTGCCCGGCGCGCCCGTGCAGCGCGGCGCGGTCGGCGGCGGCGCGCCCGGCCGCCCAGCCCACTCCGTCGCTCACCCGGACCCGCTGCGAGACCAGCTTGGGGAACAGCCGGCCGACCTCGTCGTCCACCGCCTCGGAGCGGGCGGCGAGCGCGGGCAGCAGCCGCTCGTCGGGCAGCAGCTGCTCCTCGGTGCCGTCCTCGCGCAGGTGCCGGCCGGCCGCGGCGGCACTGGTCGCGCGCTCGGTGGCGGCGGTCAGCCGCTCGCGGATCCGCGCCGCGTACGCGACCAGGAAGGAGTGCCGGAACGCCTTGCTGCGCGAGTCCCGGCGGGAGCCGGCCTTGTTGAGCGCGTGGGTGGCCTGCACCAGCAGCGAGGTGTAGAGCAGCTCGACGCCGTCCAGGTCGCCGTCGAAGCCGACGACGGTGCAGAAGCCGAACTCCTTGGCCCACACCGCCCGGCACCGGTTGGCCGCCGCGACGGCGTCCAGCAGCATCGTCTTGGGGCTCTCGTACGGGTTGTCCACGCCGATCCGCAGCGCCGCCGGGGTGTTCCGGTCGTCGCCGGTGGCGGCCAGCAGCGCGTCGTCGATGCTGTGCTGGGCCATCAGCTGCTGGGCCTTGGTGGTGAGCGCCTCGGCCTCCTCCGGGTACTCGGTGGACTCGGCCTTGGCCAGCAGCGCCCGGATCCGGGCCAGCATCCGCGGCTCGCCGGTCAGCGGGCCCGTGGTGCGTTCGGCCTGCGGGCCCGTGGTGCGATCGGTCTGCGGCCGCCGGCCGGGCGCGGGGCCGACCGGGGAGATCGGCGGCAGCCGGCCCCAGGTCCGCAGCAGCTCCAGGGCGGCGGTGGCGAGCGCGAAGCGGTCCAGCCGGTGCCGGTCGGCGAAGGCGCCGAGGTACTGCTCGTCGCCGGGCCACCAGACCTCGGCCTCCAGCTCGCGCAGCTGCTCGTGCCAGCGCCGGTCGAGGGCGGCCGCGGGGTGCCGACGGCCCTCGGCGGCGATCAGGTCCACCGCGAGGGCCAGGTGGACGGGCTTCAGCCCGCGCCGGACCACCCGGGCCAGGTCGGCCGGGCGCCACCCGGCGGACCAGCAGCGGCCGACGGCGGTGTCCGCGTACCCCAGCAGCGCCCGGCTGACCGCCGGCCACTGCCCGGCCGAGGCGGCGAGCAGCGACGCCCCGGTGTCCAGGGCGAGGTCCAGCGTTTCGTCCGGGGCCGTCAGCACCGATCGCACCGCCTGCTCCAGCAGTGGGCCGGCGCCCCCGTCCCCGTCCTGCTGCGCGCGCTTGCCCACGGTGTGTCCCTGCTCTCCTCGACGGCCCGGCCCTCCCGCCCATGATGCCGGAGCGCCCGCCCCCTCGACGGGACCGGGCGCTCCGGGGTGACGCAGGCGACTCAGCGCTCGACGGCCTTGGCCAGGATCTCCGGGGCGCGCTCCAGCAGCCGCCCGGCCGCGAAACGGATGCCGAGGGCGGCGATCAGGGCGCCGTAGAGCGGGCCGACCACCAGGACCGGCCAGGTCGGGCCGGCGGAGAGCAGCGCCCAGCCGAGGTAGCCGCTCACCGGTAGGGAGAGCAACGCCACACCGAACAGCGAGCCGAACTGGTTGACCAGCACCAGGCCGCCCTGCCCGGGGGCGGCGTTGCGCATCGGATTGCTGTCGGCCGGCATGGTGTACGGCGCGAGCACGCTGAGCGTCGCGCCGAGCGCGACGCCGCAGCCGAGCAGGGCGAGCGCGAGGCCGAGTGCGGACGGCAGGCCGGCCCAGTCGCCGGTGGCGGCGGCCAGCACGGGCCCGAGCACCAGCGTCACCGGGATGGCGTACGACAGCACCGCGTAGGCCCGGCCGCGCAGCTCGTCCCGGGCGTCGGCCGGGGTGAGCAGGGTGGCGGCGACCATCCAGAACGCCGAGCCGTCCATGCCGAACAGGTTGAGCATCTGCAGCCCGAGGAACATCCCGGTCATCGCCAGCAGGTAGACGCTCGACCAGCCCTGGACCATCGACAGCACGCAGATCACCAGCGTCATGCCGATGCTGGTGAACACCGCGGCCTTGGCCCGCGGCTCCCGCCAGGCGTACCGGAGGTGGCGCTGCATCACCGCGCCGGCCCGGCCCTCGGGCAGGAAGCTCCAGCCGCGCGAGCTCTGCACGCCGCGGGCCACCTCCAGGGTGGAGGAGTCGGCGGTGACCATCAGCTCCTGGAGGCTGCCGCGCCACCAGCGCAGCAGCAGGGCGAGCAGCGCCGCGGCCGCGGCGAGCTGGAACAGCGCCAGCCCGTACCGTCCCTCGCCGGCGGTGCGGGCCGCGTCGGCCGCGCCGACCGGCGGCAGCCAGCGCAGCACGGAGGCGATCGGCGCCAGCGGGCTGAGGTCGAGGTGGTCCCCGGGCCGGCCGAAGACGCTCTGCGAGCCGACGTTGGCGGCCTGCACGAGCAGGGCGAACAGCAGTCCGCCGAAGATCGCGAAGTCCTTGCCGCGCCGGCTGGAGAGCATCCGGGCGTTGCCGGCGGCGACCGCCCGGGAGAGCGTGACCAGGCAGAGCACGGCCAGCGGGACGCCGACCAGCGCGGCCGCGGCCGAGGCCCCGCCGTTGGCACCGGACAGCGCCGCGCCGGTCACCAGCACCAGGCTGACCAGCGGGCCGGGCCCGATCAGCGCGGCCAGCAGCGAGCCGCGCAGCAGCGGGCCGGGCCGCAGCGGGAGCATGGTGAGCCGGGTCGGGTCGGCGCTCTCGTCGCTGGAGAAGAGGAACAGCGGCAGCGCCGCCCAGCCGAGGGTGAGCACGCCGAGCAGCATCACCCCGGCGTCCCCGGAGCCGTCGAAGCGCCCGTTCATCATGGCGAGGGCGAAGGCGATGCCGGCCGCGAAGGCCAGGCCGAGGACGCCGCCGATGACGTACACGGCGGTCCGGCCGGGGCTGCGCCGCAGGCCGTTGCGCAGCAGCCGCAGCTTGAGTGCCACCAGGGCGCGGACCACCGTCCGCCCGTCGGGCACCGGGGTGCGGGCGGCTGCGGGGGCGGTGCTCACTGCCCGCCCCCGAGCTGCGCGCCGGCCTGCCCGCCGGCCTGTCCGCCGAGCTGCCCGCCGCCGGCCGGAGCGTTCCCGGCCGCTCCGCCGCCGAGCCAGCCGAGCGCCTGGCCGTCGTCCTCGCGGACGCCGATCAGGCCGAGGAAGGCCTCGTGGAGGCTGCGCCCGCCGCGCACGGTGTCCAGCGGGCCGTGGGCGATCACCCGGCCGGCGTTGACCACGGCGACCCAGTCGCAGAGCTGTTCGACCAGTTCCATCACGTGGCTGGAGAAGACCACCGTGGATCCGGCCGCCGCGTACCGCTTGAGCACGCCGCGGATGGTCTGCGCGGAGACCGGGTCGACGCCCTCGAAGGGCTCGTCGAGGAACAGCACGTCGGGGTTGTGCAGCAGCGCGGCGGCCAGGCCGATCTTCTTGCGCATGCCGGTGGAGTAGTCGGCGACCAGCTTGTCGGCGTCGCGGGCGAGGTCCAGGACGGCCAGCAGCTCCTCGGCGCGGCGGTCCACCTCGGCGCCGGGCAGGCCGCGCAGCCGCCCGTTGTACTGCAGCAGTTCGCGGCCGCTGAGCCGCTCGAACATCCGCAGCCCCTCGGGCAGGATGCCGATCCGGGCCTTGACCGCGACCGGGTCGGCCCAGACGTCGCCGCCGTGGATGAGGACGGTGCCCTGGTCGGGCCGGAGCAGGCCGGTGGCCATGGACAGCGTGGTGGTCTTGCCGGCGCCGTTCGGGCCGACCAGGCCGATGAAGGAGCCGGCCGGCAGCTCCAGGCTGAGTCCGGCGACGGCGGCCTGGCCGCCGAAGTGCTTCCACAGCCCCTGGATGCTGACGGCGGAGGGGGGAACGGGTGCGGGGTGGTCGGACGGCGGCGGCGCTGACGCCTGCATGGCGGCCTTCTCTGTTCGCTGGCGGATGGGTGTCTCGGACTCAGCCTGTCACTGCGGAAACGGGCTGTCTCCCGAGTTGAGGATCCCCTGAGCGAGTGGGCCGAACGGGTGAGGCGCGCCGTCCGGACGGCGCGTTACGGCGGGTGCCGGGCTGGAATTGGCAACTACTCAGCTCCGCCGTTCGTCCTGCACTATGAGGGGCAGTGAGGGACAGCGAGGGGCGCGGGGCCGCGCCGGGTGCCGGGAGGTGCGGATGGCCGTTCAACCGTGGGGAGCCTCGGACCCTGGCGAGCCGGATCGCGGCCCGGCCGGGGGCCGGCAGCCCCAGCCCGTCCCGCAGTCCGTCCCGCAGTCCGTCCCGCAGCCCGGGTTCCACGCGGGGATGCGTGCCGGGTACGCGGACCGGGACCGGACGATCGACGTGCTGAAGGCCGCGTTCGCCGAGGGCCGGCTCTCCGCCGAGGAGTACGAGCAGCGCCACGAGCAGGCCTCCGTCGCGCAGACCTACGGCCAGCTGGCCGGGCTGGTGTCCGACCTGCCCTCCGGCCCGATGCCGGCGCCGATGGCCTTCGCCGCCCCGCCCGTCCCGGCGACCTTCCTCCCGCCGCCTCCGCCGCCGGTTCGCTCCACCAACGGGCTGGCGGTCACCTCACTGGTCTTCGGTCTGACCGGCCTCTCGCTGCCCGCGGTGGTCGTCGGGCACGTCGCGAAGGCCCAGCTGAGCCGCCACGACCGGGCCGGCGACTGGGTCTCCACCCTCGGCCTGCTCTTCGGCTACGCGGGCTGCGCGCTCTGGACGCTGCTGCTCCTGGTGGTGCTGCAGGTGCCGGTCTGAGCGGGTCGCCCCGGGCGCGTCCCGCCCCGGTGGCGGCGGTCGGCGGGCTGTGGTAGAGCGGGTGGAGGGCGGTCCGACACCGGGTGGTCGCGTCCGGGACACTCCTGGGACATCCGGCCGAAGGTCGCGACCTGCGGCGTTGCATTTGTTTTGACCGCGCCCGATGCGCTAGGTACGCTCTGACCTTGTGCCTGGGGTGTCCCCGGGTCCTTGTGCGTGCATGCACACCGGTCGCCGCGCCGAGCCGGAGCGCCTTCCAGCGCCCCGCGCGTTGAGCGCCGTCGCTGTACATCAGCTCATGGGATTCCGTGTCGGAATAAGCCCAACACACCCGACCGCGTGGGTCGACCACGGGGCCGTGTGCGGGGGATCACCGCAGGTTAGTTTTACCAAGCCTTGGCACACAGAAAACGGAGAAACGGTGCCTACGATCCAGCAGCTGGTCCGAAAGGGCCGGCAGGACAAGGTCGAGAAGAACAAGACTCCCGCGCTGAAGGGTTCCCCGCAGCGTCGTGGGGTCTGCACGCGTGTGTACACGACCACCCCGAAGAAGCCGAACTCGGCTCTCCGCAAGGTCGCCCGTGTGCGCCTCACCAGCGGGATCGAGGTCACCGCTTACATCCCGGGCGAGGGCCACAATCTGCAGGAGCACTCCATCGTGCTGGTGCGCGGTGGTCGTGTGAAGGACCTTCCTGGTGTCCGCTACAAGATCATCCGCGGTTCGCTTGACACCCAGGGTGTCAAGAACCGCAAGCAGGCTCGCAGCCGCTACGGCGCCAAGAAGGAGAAGTAAGAATGCCTCGTAAGGGCCCCGCCCCGAAGCGCCCGGTCATCATCGACCCGGTTTACGGCTCCCCGGTCGTCACCCAGCTGGTCAACAAGATCCTGCTGCACGGCAAGCGCTCCACCGCCGAGCGGATCGTCTACGGCGCCCTTGAGGGCGTCCGTGAGAAGACCGGCTCGGACCCGGTCGTGACGCTGAAGCGCGCGCTGGAGAACGTCAAGCCGGCCCTCGAGGTCAAGTCCCGCCGTGTCGGTGGCGCGACCTACCAGGTTCCGGTCGAGGTCCGTCCGGGCCGCGCCAGCACCCTGGCGCTGCGCTGGATGGTCGGTTACTCCCGCGCCCGTCGCGAGAAGACCATGACCGAGCGCCTGATGAACGAGATCCTCGACGCCAGCAACGGCCTGGGCGCTTCCGTGAAGCGTCGCGAGGACACCCACAAGATGGCCGAGTCCAACAAGGCCTTCGCGCACTACCGCTGGTAGTCCCTACCCCGTCACTAGACAGAGAGAGAACGAGCCACCATGGCTGCAACCTCCCTTGACCTCGCCAGGGTCCGCAACATCGGGATCATGGCGCACATCGACGCGGGCAAGACCACCACCACCGAGCGGATCCTGTTCTACACCGGCGTCTCGTACAAGATCGGTGAGGTCCACGATGGCGCTGCCACCATGGACTGGATGGAGCAGGAGCAGGAGCGCGGCATCACGATCACGTCGGCCGCGACGACCTGTCACTGGACGGTCGACGACGTCGACAACACCATCAACATCATCGACACCCCGGGTCACGTCGACTTCACCGTAGAGGTGGAGCGTTCGCTGCGCGTCCTCGACGGTGCCGTGACGGTGTTCGACGGTGTCGCCGGTGTCGAGCCCCAGTCCGAGACCGTGTGGCGGCAGGCTGACCGCTACGGCGTCCCGCGCATCTGCTTCATCAACAAGCTGGACCGCACGGGCGCGAACTTCTTCTTCTGCGTCAAGACCATCGTGGACCGCCTCGGCGCGACCCCGCTGGTCATGCAGCTCCCGATCGGTGCCGAGGCGGACTTCAAGGGCGTTGTCGACCTTGTCCGCATGAAGGCGCTGGTCTGGTCCGCCGAGGCCGCCAAGGGCGAGATGTACGACATCGTCGACATCCCGGCCGAGCTGCAGGAGCAGGCGAACGAGTACCGCGAGATGCTCCTGGACGAGGTGTCGAACGTCAGCGATGACGTGATGATGCTCGCCATGGAGGGCGAGGGCGTCCCCGAGGAGCTGCTGTACGAGGCGATCCGCAAGGGCACCCTGGAGTCGGCCTTCACGCCGATCTTCTGCGGTACCGCGTTCAAGAACAAGGGCGTTCAGCCCCTGCTCGACGCGGTCGTCAAGTACCTCCCGTCGCCGCTGGACATCGAGTCGGTTGAGGGCACCAAGCCCAACGACCCGGAGACCAAGATCACCCGCAAGGCCTCGGACGACGAGCCCCTGGCCGCGCTGGCGTTCAAGATCATGTCCGACCCGCACCTGGGCAAGCTCACCTTCGTCCGGATCTACTCCGGCCGCCTGGAGTCCGGCACCTCGGTGCTGAACGCCGTGAAGGGCAAGAAGGAGCGCATCGGCAAGATCTACCGCATGCACGCGAACAAGCGTGAGGAGATCGAGTCGGTGGGCGCCGGCGACATCGTCGCCGTCATGGGCCTGAAGCAGACCACCACCGGTGAGACGCTGTCCGACGAGAAGGCCCCGGTCATCCTGGAGTCCATGGACTTCCCGGCCCCGGTCATCCGCGTCGCGATCGAGCCCAAGTCCAAGGGTGACCAGGAGAAGCTGGGTGTTGCCATCCAGCGTCTCGCCGAGGAGGACCCGTCCTTCCAGGTCAACACGGACGAGGAGACCGGCCAGACCATCATCGCGGGTATGGGCGAGCTGCACCTTGAGGTGCTGGTCGACCGTATGAAGCGTGAGTTCAAGGTCGAGGCCAACGTCGGCAAGCCGCAGGTCGCGTACCGCGAGACGATCCGTCAGGCCGTCGAGCGCATCGACTACACCCACAAGAAGCAGACCGGTGGTTCCGGTCAGTTCGCCAAGGTGCAGATCGCGATCGAGCCGCTCGAGCAGGCCGAGGGCTACGAGTTCGTCAACCAGGTCACCGGTGGCCGCGTGCCGCGGGAGTACATCCCGTCGGTCGACGCCGGTTGCCAGGAGGCCATGGAGTTCGGCATCCTCGCCGGCTACCCGCTGCAGGGTGTCCGCGTGAAGCTGCTCGACGGCCAGGCGCACGACGTCGACTCGTCCGAGCTCGCGTTCAAGATCGCCGGTTCGATGGCGTTCAAGGAAGGCGCGCGGAAGGCCAAGCCGGTCCTCCTCGAGCCGATGATGGCCGTCGAGGTCACCACGCCCGAGGACTACATGGGCGACGTGATCGGTGACATCAACTCTCGCCGTGGCCAGATCCGGTCCATGGACGAGCGTCACGGTGCCCGCGTCGTCACGGCGCTGGTGCCGCTCTCCGAGATGTTCGGCTACGTCGGTGATCTGCGCAGCAAGACCTCTGGTCGCGCGAGCTACTCGATGCAGTTCGACTCGTACGCCGAGGTTCCGAAGGCCGTGGCGGAGGAGATCATCGCCAAGGCCAAGGGCGAGTAAGGACCGGCTCCAGCCGGTTCCCTACGAGGCCGCGGCCGTCCCGATATTTCGGGACGATTGTGAACCCTTAGGCTATTAGGAGGCGTCCCGGGAGAATCCGGTCGGATTCTCCCGGGGGGCCTCCGGCCCCCACCCCGCGGGACGGTGCGAGGTGCTTCCGGCACCTCGGGCCCAAACCCGATCAAAGACCAACTGACGTCAGCACGGCGTACAGAACTGTCCTCAGGAGGACTGCAGTGGCGAAGGCGAAGTTCGAGCGGACGAAGCCCCACGTCAACATCGGCACCATTGGTCACATTGACCACGGTAAGACGACCCTTACCGCGGCCATCACCAAGGTGCTGCACGACGCTCACCCGGAGATCAACCCCTTCACGCCGTTCGACCAGATCGACAAGGCGCCGGAGGAGCGGCAGCGCGGTATCACCATCTCGATCGCGCACGTCGAGTACCAGACCGAGGCGCGTCACTACGCCCACGTCGACTGCCCGGGTCACGCGGACTACATCAAGAACATGATCACCGGTGCGGCCCAGATGGACGGTGCGATCCTCGTCGTCGCCGCCACCGACGGCCCGATGCCGCAGACCAAGGAGCACGTCCTCCTGGCCCGCCAGGTCGGCGTCCCCTACATCGTCGTCGCCCTGAACAAGGCCGACATGGTGGACGACGAGGAGATCCTGGAGCTCGTCGAGCTCGAGGTCCGCGAGCTCCTCTCGGAGTACGAGTTCCCGGGCGACGACCTGCCGGTCGTCCGCGTCTCCGCGCTGAAGGCGCTGGAGGGCGACAAGGAGTGGGGCGAGAAGCTCCTCGGCCTCATGGCCGCCGTGGACGAGGCCATCCCGACCCCGGCCCGCGCCGTGGACCAGCCGTTCCTGATGCCGATCGAGGACGTCTTCACGATCACCGGTCGTGGCACCGTCGTCACCGGTCGTATCGAGCGTGGCATCCTCAAGGTCAACGAGACTGTCGACATCATCGGCATCAAGGAGACCAAGACCACCACCACGGTCACCGGCATCGAGATGTTCCGCAAGCTGCTCGACGAGGGCCAGGCCGGTGAGAACGTCGGTCTGCTCCTCCGTGGCATCAAGCGCGAGGACGTCGAGCGCGGCCAGGTCATCATCAAGCCGGGTTCGGTCACGCCGCACACCGACTTCGAGGCCCAGTCCTACATCCTGTCGAAGGACGAGGGTGGCCGTCACACCCCGTTCTTCAACAACTACCGCCCGCAGTTCTACTTCCGTACCACGGACGTGACCGGCGTCGTGACCCTCCCCGAGGGCACCGAGATGGTCATGCCGGGCGACAACACCGCCATGACGGTCGCGCTGATCCAGCCGATCGCCATGGAGGAGGGCCTGAAGTTCGCCATCCGTGAGGGTGGCCGCACCGTGGGCGCCGGCCAGGTCACCAAGATCATCAAGTAATTGATGTTCTGACCTGTCTGTCCCGCACAGGCGAACCGAAGGGCTCCGCACACCCAGGTGTGCGGAGCCCTTCGGCCTTCATCAGGCCTTCACCCGCTCTCACAGCCTGCTCATGGCCGGCTGTTATTGTCGGGCGACCGTCCAGCCCGCCGTCGCGGAAAGTGGGATCCAACGCATGCCAACGGCACCACTGTTGTCGGTCGTGATGCCGATCTACAACGAGCAGGAGGCGCTCCCGCTGACCGTGGAGCGGCTGCGGCCGATCCTGGACGGGCTCGGGGTCGACTACGAGGTCGTGGGCGTCGACGACGGCAGTACGGACGCCACCCCCGTCGTCCTGCAGAAGGTCCGGCAGGACTGGCCGGAGTTCCGCATCGTCCGCTTCGCCCGCAACTCGGGACACCAGGCCGCGCTCACCGCCGGCATCCACCGGGCGCGCGGCGACTACGTGGTGAGCATCGACGCCGACCTCCAGGACCCGCCGGAGAAGATCCCGGAGATGCTCGACCTGGCCCGCGAGCAGGGCTTCGACGTCGTCTACGGCGTGCGCGGGGACCGCGCCACCGACACCGCCTTCAAGCGCCGGACGGCCGGCGCCTACTACTGGCTGATGCGCAAGCTGGTCGGCAAGCGGATGCCCAACCAGGCCGGCGACTTCCGCCTGCTCAGCCGCGCGGCCGTGGAGGCCCTCAAGCAGCTGCCCGAGCACCAGCCCGTCTACCGGCTGCTGGTGCCGTGGCTCGGCTTCCCCAGCGGCGAGGTGGTGTACGTCCGGGAGGAGCGGGTGGCCGGCGGCACCCACTACCCGCTGTCCAAGATGGTCCGGCTCGCACTGGACAGCGTGACCAACTTCTCCGCCGCCCCGCTGCGGCTGGCCACCTGGCTGGGCCTGGTGAGCTTCGTGGTCTGCCTGGCCCTCGCGGTCTACACCACCCTCTCGTACGCGCTCGGTGCGACCGTGCCCGGCTGGTCCTCGCTGTTCATCGGCATGCTCTTCATCGGCGCCGTGCAGCTGATCTGCGTCGGACTGCTGGGGGAGTACGTCGGCCGGATCTACTCGGCGGTGCAGGCCCGCCCGACCTACTTCGTCGGCTACGACTCGGCCGACGACGAACCGGCGCAGGACGACGCGGCGCACGGCGACACGCGGGGCCCGGGCCGGTGACCGTCACCGAGGAACCGGCTGAGCCCGCCGAGCCGGCCCCGTCGACCCGCCGCCAGCTGCCGTCCTTCCTGGTCATCGGCGTGCTCAGCACCGTCTTCTACCTGGCGCTGTTCGTCGCCGCGCGGTGGTTCACCGACCCGCAGGCGGCGAACCTGATCGCGCTGGCCGTCAGCGCGGTGGCCAACACCGCGGCCAACCGCCGCTTCACCTTCGGGGTCACCGGCTCGCAGGGCATGGTCCGGCACCAGCTGCAGGGCGCGGTGGCCTTCCTGATCGGGCTCGGCCTCAGCGCGGGCGTGCTCGCCCTGCTGGACCAGGTGGCGCCGAACGCCTCCCGGCCGGTGGAGGTCGCCGGACTGGTCGCCGCCAACGGCCTGGCCACGGTGGCCCGGTTCGTGCTGCTGAAGATCTGGGTCTTCCGGGGCTGAACCGGCGCTCGACGGCGCCCGTTACCGGCCGTTCGCGGACCGTCCACCCGGCCCCCTCAGCCCGTCGTGCCGACGGGCCCCTCGGTATGCTGTGGCTCGTAGCCTGCCCGCTGACGGTAGTGGAAGTCCGCACCCGGCCGGGGAGACGGGCGGCAGGGACTTGACCGAAGGGGCACGGCACCGTGTCGACCGTACATTCCTCGCCTGAGCGCGAGCTTCAACGTCCGACCGCACCGCCGGGGCCGCCGCCCGAGCCGATCACCAGTGGACGGTCCAGGCGCAACCCGCTCGTCCTGGCCGGGGGGCTGGCCCTGTCCTGGCTGGTGCCGACCGGGCTGGTCGCGCTGGACCTGGGCGTCCTGCTGCTGCCGCTGCTGCTGTTCTCCATAGCCGCCGTGCTCCGGGTCGGCGGCGTGCTGCTCGACCGGCTGTTCGTCGCCGGGCTGGTGCTCGCCGGTTCGGTGCTGACGTTCGGCCTGCTCTTCTCGCTCTGGCCGTGGGGCCTCTCGCCGGTCGCCACCAGCGGCCTGATGTTCAGCGTGGTGACGGTCGCCGCCTGGGCCGCCCGACGCGGCCCGCGCCTGCCGTTGCGCTTCCGCTGGTCCGACCTGCTGGTCCTGGGCACCGGCTACGGCGTCTGGCACTACCTGTTCCACCCGATCGCGGGAACGTCGGCGGCCGAGCGGGTCGCCTACTTCGCCACGTCGGAGGACCGGCTCGCGCACTTCTCCTTCTTCTCCGGCATCCAGAACGTCGGCGGCTTCAACTTCCTCCACCAGGAGGCGGCCCGGTCCTACCTGATACCGCCGTCCGAGGTGACGTACCCGCAGGGCTCCCACTTCCTGCTGGCCTGGACGGACACCCTCGTCCACTCCGCCGCCGACTCCGGCGACATGCTCTACACCATGAACCGGTACTTCCTGTACCTGCTGGTGGGGTACGCGCTGTTCTGCGCCGCACTGGTCTGGGCGGCCCGGTGGATCGGCGGGCCGCGGCTGCGCGGCTGGCGCTGCGCGGCGGTGTGCGCGACCGTCGGCGCGATCATGTTCGCGAGCAACTACATGGACCTGATGGTCCACGGCTTCGACTCGACCTTCATCGGGCTGCTGCTGATCGCACTCGCGCTGGCCGTGATGATCCGGCCGGCGATGGGCACCACCGAGTTCGTGCTGGCCGCGTCGGCCGGGCTGATCACCGTCACCTACGCGTACAACATCTACGGCGCCTTCGTCGGCGTGGCACTGCTGGGCGCGCTGGTGGCGCACCGGCGCAAGTTCGCCGGGCGCTGGTGGTGGACCGCCGGCGCGCTGGCGTGCGCGCTGGGCGTGGCCGCGCTGCCGAGCGTCCTGTCCGTGCTGGGCAACCTCGACGTGGCCGGTGCCTCGAACATGAACGGCCCGAGCGTCGGGGCCGACCGCTCCATACTCATCGGCGGCGGGCTGCTCGGCCTGCTGGCCGCGGTCATGCCGCGCAACCGCCGGACGGCCGTCGGCCAGGCGCACCTCGCGGTCCTGCTCGGCACCGGCGGGCTGCTCAGCGCCTTCGCCGCCTACCAGCTGCACACCATCGGCAAGTACTCGTACTACTTCCACAAGATGACGGCCGTGGGCGTCGTGGTCAGCCTGATATCCCTCGGCGCCGTCGGGGCCATGCTGCAGAGCCCGTACCGGGGGACGGGCCGCACGCTGCCGAGCCGCCTCGGCGAGCTGGCGATATCCGGCCTCGCCGTCGCCGCCGCGCTCAGCCTCTTCGCCAACGTGCAGTGGGGCTTCCTGACCACCAAGGACAACCCGTCCGCCTGGTCCGGCAACCCGCTGGTGGCCTGGGGACGCGGCGAGTTCAAGGGGGACATGGGCCCCAAGGGCGCGCAGGCGCTCGACATATCGAGCAAGGGCCCGGTGATCGCGCTCTTCGCCAACGACGACTACAAGAACCTCAAGGCCACCTGGCTCGCCTCGCTGCTGAACCGGCGCGGGGGCGACATGACGGCGCTGTACGACATCCACTGGGTGTCCATCGGCGGCCCCCAGGTGAAGGAGGAGGACTACCAGAAGTCTCTGGGCCGCCTCAAGGGAGCCATCGACAAGCTCCCGGCCGCGCCCGTCCCGCCGACCATCCTGACCGCCGACCGCTCCGTGGGCGACCGGATCAAGCGGGACCTGGCGGCGCAGGGTGTCACGGTGACGGTGCTGAGCGATCCTCAGAACCTGTGGACGGAGCCGTGGTCCCGTACCTTCCCGGGGGTCTGAGGGTGGGGCCCACCGTCATCGGACGTTCACGGCTACCCGCTACTATTCACAGCAATCGCACGGCCGGGCCGGCCTCGTGCGGAGACGTGTGGCAAGGTCGGCCGGTTAATTCGGTGATCATGTGATGAAGAACCCGATCGCCAAGCTGCTCGGGGTGCTACCCCCGGGGGCCCGGCTCGTGGTCGGTGGGACGGTCGTGCTCGGGGCCTCGGCGTACGTCTACATGGCGCTCGTGGGCTACAGCCTGGGCACGGCCGGCGCAGCCAGGGTGACGATGCTCTGGACGATCGTGATGTCCGTCGGGTGGGGCCTGTTCCAGCCCGTCGAACTGGAGCTGACGCGGCTGGTCGCCGCCCGCAAGGTGTCCGGGGCGGGGGCACTGCCCGCGGTACGGCGGATGCTGCTGCTCGCCCTGGCGATCCTGGCCGCGGCCTGCGCCGTGCTGGCGGCCGCCGCCGGCCCGATCGCCGACCAGCTGTTCGGCGGCGACCGGACCCTCGTGGTGGCCCTCGCCGGCGGCATGGCGGGCCTCGCGGTGAGCTCGGTCTCCCGCGGTGCGCTGGCCGGCCTCGGGCTGTTCGGCCCCTACGGCACCCAGCTGGCCGTCGACGGTGCCCTGCGCATCGGGCTGGCCGCGCTGACCGCCGTCCTCGGGCTGCACTCGGCACTGGCCTTCGGCCTGATCCTGGTGGTCGCCCCGGTCGCCGCCTCGCTGATCGGCCTGCGCGGCATCCTCGCCGACCGCGCCCCCGGGCCGGAGGTGTCCTGGCGCCAGCTCACCAGCGGGCTCGGCCTGCTGATCGGCTCCGTGATGCTCAGCCAGCTGGTGGTGAACGCGACCGTCGTCTGCGTGCGCCTGCTCGCGCCGAAGCACTCCGAGGCGTCCGACGCCCTGGTCTTCGCCCTCGGCCAGGCCGTGGTGATGGCCCGCGTGCCGCTCTTCGCCTACAGCGCCCTCCAGGCCTCCATGGTCTCCGCGCTCTCGGGTGCCACCGCGGCCGGCGACCACGCCGGGTTCCGCAAGGTGCTGACCCGCACCACGGCGATCGTCGCCGCCATGTGCATCGGCGGCGGGCTGCCGGTCATCGCGCTCGGCGCCTGGCTCAACCCGCTGCTCTTCAACGCCAAGGACCTGCTCAACCCGCTGGACTTCACCTGGCTCGTCCTCGGCACGCTCTGCTACGTCCTCGCGACGGTCTTCGGCCAGGCGCTGATGTCGAGCGCCCAGCACCGCCGACAGCTGGTGGGCTGGACGGCCGGTTCCGTAGCATTGGTTGTGGTCGCCCTCTCCCCGGGCGACGTCGGTCTCCGTGCCGAGCTCGCGTACCTGGCCGGCGCGCTGGTCAGCGCCGTCCTGATGCTGTGGGCGCTGTACCGCGCGTTCCCCTCCAGCCCCGCCGCCTCCGGGCACTCCGGGCTGGACAGCAGGAGCGCGGCCGAACCGCTGCGGACCTCGTGACGGTGGGGGACCGGACTGTGATTGGCCGACGACGCCCGTGATCACCACCGACAGACAGACCGAGGCACGCGACGCCGTGCCGTTCGCCAAGCATGGAGCCCCTGTGTCCGACTATGACAACGTCTGGCTGGTGATCCCGGCCTACAACGAAGGCCAGGTGATCGCCGAGGTCGTGGAGGGGGCACGCAAGACCTTCCCCAACATCGTGGTGATCGACGACGGCTGCACCGACGACACGGCGAAGCACGTCATGACGACCGGCGCCCACCTGGTGCGGCACCCGGTCAACCTGGGCCAGGGCGCAGCGCTGCAGACCGGCCTGAAGTACGCGCTGGAGCAGGAGGGCGCCGAGTACTTCGCCACCTTCGACGCGGACGGCCAGCACCAGACCGCCGACGTGGAGAAGATGGTGGCGCTGCTGCGCCAGGACGAGGCCGACATCGTGCTCGGCTCCCGCTTCATCGAGCAGACCGGCCAGGTGCCGTGGATCAAGCGGGTCGTGCTCCGCACCGCCGCCGCGGTCAGCCCGACCGCCCGCAAGCTCAAGCTCACCGACGCGCACAACGGTCTGCGCGTGATGAACCGGGAGGCGGCCAGCCGCATCCGGATCACCATGAACGGCATGGCCCACGCTTCGGAGATCGTCTCCTTCCTCGCCGGCTCGGACCTCCGGGTGGCAGAGGTGCCGGTGGACATCCTCTACACCGACTACTCGCGCGCCAAGGGCCAGTCCCTGATCAACGGCGTGAACATCCTCTTCGACATCTCGCTGCGGGAGCGTAACCGCCGATGAATCACCTCTGGATCCAGCTGATCCTCGTCCTGGCCGCCGTGGGCATGGCCCTCCTGTTCGTCCGGCGCTGGGACGCCGCGAACACCCGGGCGTGGAAGCGCATCGCCTTCTCGCTCTTCGTCGTCGCCAACGTCATCGCGATCCTGTGGCCGGCCGGCGTGACCAAGCTGGCCACCGCGCTGGGCGTCGGCCGTGGCACGGACCTGGTGCTCTACCTGATGGTCATCGCCATGGGCTTCCTGACGCTCAACACCTACCTGCGCTTCCGGTCGCTGGAGAAGAAGCTCACCGACCTGGCCCGTACGGTCGCCATCACCGAGGGCGTCCGCCACAACAACGACCGCCTCGACGCTCCGGTCGGCTCCGACCACTGATCGCGCTCCACGCGACAGGGCACGAGGCCTGAGGGCCGGCACCCCCGACGGGGTGCCGGCCCTCAGCCGTGCGGGCGAGCGTGCCGCCGGAGAGGCCGGCGAACGATCCCGTCGACCGTCGGCCACCGAGCCGAACGGTGACGCCCGTTCATCCGTTGTGGAAGAAGGGGGCGCCAATAGGTGCCGCCTTTTTGGGCTCCGGAAAATCCGGACATTACCGAGTTCATTCATCCCCCGGCCGCCCGGTGGGCGTATTTCCTTGTGCCAGAATTTCCGATTGGCGGCCTCTGTACACCCGATCTCCGCCCCCCGGAGCCGGTGTGGGCCGACCGGCTGACGCACGGGCCCGGCAAAGCTGGTTGACTTGGGGCGCCCGCTGGCCGCGGCCGGGCGGCACCGAAGCGTGATCCAGGACCAGGAGGTGCGGCGCCGTCATGAGCGTCGATTTCGTCATCCCGTACTACGGCGATCCGGAGTACCTGTTCGCCACCATCGACAGCATCCGGGCCCAGCACCAGCAGGACTGGCGGCTGACCATCGTGGACGACCAGTACCCGGGCTTCCGGGCGCCCCAGTACATCGAGAGCCTGAACGACGAGCGGATCCGGTACATCCGCAACGCGGAGCGGCTGGGGCCCAACGGCAACACCTACAAGGCCTCCACCCTGGCCGAGCGCGAGTTCGTCTCGATGATGGGCGCCGACGACCTGCTGGAGCCCGACTACCTGGACGTCGTCCTGGAGCGCCTGCGGGCCGACCCGAACGCGATCGCCGTCCAGCCGGGCGTGCGGGTGATGGACAGCGACGGGACCCTGGTGCCCTCGCTCGGCATCGGCGACAAGGTCAAGCGCCGGATCAGCGCGCCGGCCCGCAAGGCCGGGGTGATCAGCGGCGAGGCCGCAGTGAAGAGCCTGCTGTCCGGCAACTGGCTGTACACGCCGTCGCTCACCTACCGCCAGTCCGCGCTGTCGAAGATCCCGTACCGCCCGGACATCGACGCCATCCACGACCTGGCGTTCATGGTCGACATGCTGATGGAGGGCGGCAACCTGCTGGTCGACGAGCGCGAGGTGTTCCGCTACCGGCGCCACCAGGCCAGCGACTCCTCGAACCGGGTCAAGGACGGCAAGCGCTTCGACGAGGAGCTGCGGTACTACTCGCTGATCTCCAAGGAACTGCGCGCCAAGGGCTGGACCAACGCTGCGCGCTCGGCCGACCTGCACCTCTCGTCCCGCCTGCACGCCCTGATGGTCGCCGCCGGCCGGCTCGGCGCGGGTGACTTCTCCCACGCCGGCGCCATGGTCGGCCGCGCGGTCCGCAGCAGCTGACCCGAGCGGGTCCGAGGGCGGTGCCGGCAGCCGGCCGGACGCCCCCGGGTCACGGCGCCCCCGAGGCGCCCGGCCGAATTCGACGGGGCGGGAGTAAGCGCTTCGGTCGGCCGCTGGGCTCTGGATGGGTGAGGGGATGCTCATGGGGAGCACCGACGACCGACCGGGCGGATCCTGCTGAACCACCACGCCCCAGCCCCGACACGGCCGGAACGGGGTTCTTGCCCGAGGCCTCGGCTTCTGGTAAGCGCCCTATGATGGCCGCTGATCGCCGGTCCACTGCGCCATTCTTCGCCACTCATCGGACGTGGCCACTGCACGGAAGTGACTGACATGACTGATCTGGCCACCAGCCCGGTCGGCGGCTCCCGCAAGGGGTCGCTCGAACCGGAGGGCGCGATCGCGCCCCGCCCCGGACGGCTCGACGGCCTGCTGGAGCGCCCCTGGGCGGTCCGCTCGGCCGAGGCCCTGGTCTCGATCGTGGCGGCGTTCGGCTTCGCGCTGCTCTGCACCCGCATCGACGTCAACCCGCTGAACCGGGTGGGCCAGGTCAGCGGTCTGGCCATGCTCCAGAAGTACGCCGCCATCGTGGGCCTGCCGATCCTGGCGGTGCTGCTGTACGCCGCCTACCGGGGCAGCCTGGCCCGGTACCAGCTGGCCCAGCGGCTGGTCTGCGCGGCCGTCGCGGGACTGGCCACCGGCGCGGTCGCGGGCGGGATCGCGGTGGCGCTGAACGGCACCCAGTGGGGCCTCGGCGGTCAGGAGGGCGACCCGGGCAACCTCATGGGCATGGCCAACGACATGCTGCGCGGCAAGGGCCTGCCCGGGGTCTACCCGCCCGGCTTCCCGGCGCTGCTGGCGGTCTGGTCGAAGCTGTTCTACGGCGGCGTCGGCGGCGTCGGCTACGCCATGAAGGACGTCCAGCTGATCTGCAGCGCACTGGTCGGCCCGATGGCGTACCTCTCCTGGCGGCTGATGCTGCGGCCGGTCTGGGCGCTGCTGATCGCCGTCCCGTCGGCGATCCTCTTCCTCGACCCGATCCGGCCGTACAGCCACGTCACGATGCTGGTCATGGTGCCGATGCTGGCCGCCGCCCTGCGGGAGCTGCGCCGGTCGCACGAGCTGTCGACCCGGTCCACGGTGCTGCGCGGCCTCGGCTTCGGCGTCTCGTTCGGCCTGATGTTCCTCTGGTACTCGGGCTGGTTCGTCTGGGCCGCGCCCGGCGTCCTCGTCCTGACGCTGTTCGTCATCCCGTGGCGCCAGGGCGCCGCCCGGATCAAGCGGGTGCTGCTGTTCCTCGGCGTGACGCTGGTGAGCGCCGGCGTGGTCGGCTCGCCGCTGCTGTACGAGCTGGTGCGGCTGGGTGCCCAGGCCAAGGACCGGTACGCGTACCTCTCGGTGTACATCGACCCGGCGTACATCATGGGCTGGGCCTCGGACCGCAACGGCGACCTGAACTACCACGACTTCCCGTGGCACGGTGAGCTCGCTGGGCAGAGCGCCTACACCCTGCTGCTGCTCGCCGGGGTCGCGCTGGCGCTGGGCCTCGGGCTGCGCAGCATCACCGTCCGGACCGTGACGGCCACCCTGATCAGCGCCTGGCTGCTGCGCTTCTGGTTCGCCTCCCAGATGGCCCAGACCAAGTCCATCCAGCTGTACCCGCGGACGACCTGGATCATCCTGTACGCGTTGATGATCCTCGCGGTGCTCGGCCTGATGTTCCTCGTCCAGCGGGGCGCCGGCTGGCTGCGCACGGTGCAGCGGGTCGCCGCCGTCGGGCGGCCGGCGCCGCTCACCCTGCGGCCCGCGGTCACCGGCCGGCTGGTCGCCGGCGCGGTCTGCGCGGTGGCGCTGTTCGCCACCATGGCCGCCTCCTGGTCGGCGGACCGCTACATGCCGACCACGAAGCCCGAGTACGTGCCGGTCGCCGGGGCCAAGGGCATCGACATGGGCGCGGACGCCTGGCGCGCCCACATCCTGGTGAACCGCGACGGCAAGTGCCCGAAGTACGACCCGGCCGGGCCGACCGACTGCGCGCCGGTGAACAAGGAGCTCAAGGAGTACAACAACGAGCCCGACAAGGGTCAGCTGTGGTGCGCCAACGTGACCGGCGACGAGTGGGCGCTGACCTGCGGGAGCAAGCGACCCTGGTGACGCGGGTCCGCGGCGGTGCGCGCCGCGGGTGAGGACGGTCACCCGATCGGGGCCGGTGAGGGCGACCTCACCGGCCCCGATTGGCATCCGGGCTGCTCCATGTGGCAGTATGTCCAAGTTGCTCGGTTGAGTTGCCGATGCTGTGCGCCTCCCGCCGGGAGGACTGGAAGCGAGTCCCAGGTACTCGTCGTTCCCGTGATGGCCGTTAAGCGTGAAGTCGACGCCACGGCAGCTGCGGGGCGAAAGTACGGGAATCTTCCGGGAAGTGCATGCGGGGCCTCGGCCCGGCCCCCCCCACCCCGAAAGTTTGAAACCGACGAGCTTTTCGCCGGTTTTTTGCAAGCGCGAGCGCGACACGCCCGAGCGCGGGGGTCGGAGGGTGGTCGTGCAGTGACTAAGGACAAAGGACTACTGAGTAGCCATGGCGGGACAGAAGATCCGCATCCGGCTCAAGGCCTACGACCACGAGGTCATCGATTCCTCGGCGAAGAAGATCGTCGAGACGGTGATCCGAACTGGTGCGCAGGTCGCAGGCCCGGTGCCGCTGCCCACTGAGAAGAACGTGTACTGCGTCATCCGCTCGCCGCACAAGTACAAGGACTCGCGCGAGCACTTCGAGATGCGTACTCACAAGCGTCTGATCGACATCCTCGACCCCACGCCGAAGACGGTTGACTCGCTCATGCGTCTCGACCTGCCGGCTGGCGTCGACATCGAGATCAAGCTCTGAGAGGCGCACCGAAGATGGCTAAGCAGATTAAGGGCATCCTGGGCGAGAAGCTCGGCATGACCCAGGTCTGGGACGAGAACAACCGGATCGTTCCGGTGACCGTCGTCAAGGCTGGGCCCAATGTCGTGACCCAGGTCCACACCGCTGACAGTCCGGCCGGCTACGACGCCGTCCAGATCGGCTTCGGCGAGATCGACCCCCGCAAGGTGAACAAGCCCCTCGCGGGCCACTTCGCCAAGGCCGGTGTCACCCCGCGCCGCCACCTGGTCGAGCTCCGTACCTCGGACGCGTCCGAGTACACCCTCGGCCAGGAGATCACCGCGGAGCTGTTCGAGGCGGGTGTCAAGGTCGACGTGACCGGCACCTCCAAGGGCAAGGGCTTCGCCGGTGTCATGAAGCGCCACAACTTCCGGGGCCTCGGCGCCGGTCACGGTGTGCAGCGCAAGCACCGCTCGCCCGGCTCGATCGGTGGCTGCGCCACCCCGGGTCGCGTGTTCAAGGGCATGAGGATGGCCGGCCGGATGGGCCACGAGCGCGTGACCACCCAGAACCTGACCGTCCATGCCGTTGACGCGGAGAAGGGGCTGCTCCTGATCAAGGGCGCAATCCCGGGTCCGAACGGCGGCCTCGTCCTCGTCCGCACCGCGGCGAAGGGGCTGTGAGGATATGAGCACCATTGACATCCTGTCGCCCTCGGGCGACAAGACCGGCAGCCTCGAGCTGCCGGCCGAGATCTTCGACGCGAAGGTCAGCGTTCCGCTGATGCACCAGGTCGTCGTGGCGCAGCTCGCTGCGGCCCGTCAGGGCACCCACAAGACCAAGACTCGTGCCGAGGTCCGCGGTGGCGGCCGTAAGCCGTACCGCCAGAAGGGCACCGGCCGCGCCCGTCAGGGCTCGACCCGCGCCCCGCAGTTCGCCGGCGGTGGCGTCGTGCACGGTCCCGTGCCGCGCGACTACTCGCAGCGGACCCCGAAGAAGATGATCGCCGCCGCCCTGCGCGGTGCGCTCACCGACCGGGCCCGCCACAACCGCATCCACGTCGTCACCGACGTGATCGCGGCCGAGGCGCCGTCGACCAAGGCCGCCAAGGGTCTGTTCGGCAAGATCACCGAGCGCAAGAACATCCTCCTCGTCGTCGAGCGTGCCGACGAGCTGGGTCTGAAGAGCGCCCGCAACCTGCCGCACGTGCACATCCTGGACGCCGGTCAGCTGAACACCTACGACGTGCTCGTCTCCGACGATGTGGTCTTCACCCAGGCCGCCTTCGAGCGTTTCGTGGCGGGTCCCGCCGCGTCCGCCAAGGCCGTGGCTGCTGAGGGCGAGCTCGAAGGGAGCGCCGCCTGATGGCTGCAGAGATCACGAGCAAGACGTTCACGGACCCCCGTGACGTCCTGGTGAAGCCGGTCATCTCGGAGAAGAGCTACTCGCTCCTCGACGAGAACAAGTACACGTTCGTCGTGTCGCCCGGTGCCAACAAGACCCAGATCAAGCAGGCCGTCGAGGCGGTCTTCTCGGTCAAGGTCGAGTCCGTCAACACGCTCAACCGTCAGGGCAAGCGCAAGCGCTCCAAGACGGGCTTTGGCAAGCGCAAGGACACCAAGCGCGCCATCGTGACGCTGGCTGAGGGCAACCGCATCGACATCTTCGGTGGTCCGGTCTCCTAACGGAGATCGTGATCGTCGATAAGGACGAGGACGAGAGAGCCAAATGGGCATCCGCAAGTACAAGCCGACTACGCCGGGCCGTCGTGGCTCCAGCGTGGCCGACTTCGTAGAGATCACGCGGTCCACGCCGGAGAAGTCGCTGGTTCGCCCCCTGCACAGCAAGGGCGGCCGTAACAACGCCGGTCGGATCACCGTTCGCCACCAGGGTGGCGGGCACAAGCGCGCCTACCGCGTGATCGACTTCCGTCGTCACGACAAGGACGGCGTGCCGGCCAAGGTCGCGCACATCGAGTACGACCCGAACCGCACCGCGCGCATCGCGCTCCTGCACTACGCGGACGGCGAGAAGCGCTACATCATCGCGCCGCGCGGCATCGCGCAGGGTGACCGGATCGAGAACGGCGCTGGCGCCGACATCAAGCCGGGCAACAACCTGCCGCTGCGCAACATCCCGGTCGGTACCACCATCCACGCGGTGGAGCTGCGTCCCGGTGGCGGTGCCAAGATGGCCCGCTCCGCCGGTGCCGGCATCCAGCTGCTGGCGCGTGAGGGCAAGATGGCGCACCTGCGCATGCCCTCCGGTGAGATCCGCCTGGTGGACGCGCGCTGCCGCGCCACCGTCGGCGAGGTCGGCAACGCCGAGCAGTCGAACATCAACTGGGGCAAGGCCGGCCGTATGCGCTGGAAGGGCGTTCGCCCGACCGTGCGTGGTGTCGCCATGAACCCGATCGACCACCCGCACGGTGGTGGTGAGGGTAAGACCTCTGGTGGCCGCCACCCGGTCTCGCCGTGGGGCCAGAAGGAGGGTCGCACTCGTAGCCCGAAGAAGGCTTCGAACGCCCTCATCGTGCGCCGCCGCAAGACCAACAAGAAGCGCTAGGAGCAGGTCAGATGCCGCGCAGTCTCAAGAAGGGCCCCTTCATCGACGGCCACCTTCTCAAGAAGGTGGACGCGCAGAACGAGGCGGGTACCCAGAACGTCATCAAGACCTGGTCCCGTCGCTCCGTGATCTTCCCGGCCATGCTCGGCCACACGATCGCGGTGCACGATGGCCGTAAGCACGTCCCGGTGTTCGTCACCGAGTCGATGGTCGGCCACAAGCTCGGCGAGTTCGCGCCGACGCGTACCTTCCGCGGTCACGTCAAGGACGACCGCAAGTCGAAGCGTCGCTAGTCGCCAGCGAGATTACCGACTCAATGACTTACACCAGCAAGGGGACAACCATGGAAGCCAGGGCCCAGGCGCGGTACATCCGCGTCACGCCCATGAAGGCCCGCCGCGTGGTGGACCTCATCCGTGGCCTTCCGGCCACGGAGGCCCAGGCCGTCCTGCGTTTCGCTCCGCAGGCCGCCACCGTGCCCGTCGGCAAGGTGCTCGACAGCGCCATTGCCAACGCCGCGCACAACTACAACCACTCCAACGTGGACGACCTCGTCATCAGCGAGGCGTACGTTGACGAGGGCCCGACCCTGAAGCGGTTCCGTCCGCGTGCGCAGGGTCGTGCCTACCGGATCCGCAAGCGGACCAGCCACATCACCGTGGTCGTCAGCAGCAAGGAAGGGACCCGGTAATGGGCCAGAAGGTTAACCCGCACGGGTTCCGCCTCGGCATCAGCACGGACTTCAAGTCCCGCTGGTACGCCGACAAGCTGTACAAGGACTACGTCAAGGAAGACGTTGCCATTCGTCGCATGATGACGAAGGGCATGGAGCGCGCCGGCATCTCCAAGGTCGAGATCGAGCGCACCCGCGACCGCGTCCGCGTTGACATCCACACCGCCCGCCCCGGCATCGTCATCGGCCGCCGTGGCACCGAGGCCGACCGCATCCGCGGCGACCTCGAGAAGCTGACCGGCAAGCAGGTCCAGCTGAACATCCTCGAGGTCAAGAACCCCGAGCTGGACGCCCAGCTCGTGGCTCAGGGCGTCGCGGAGCAGCTGTCCTCCCGCGTCTCCTTCCGCCGTGCCATGCGCAAGTCGATGCAGGGCACCATGAAGTCCGGCGCCAAGGGCATCAAGGTCCAGTGCTCCGGTCGTCTCGGCGGCGCCGAGATGAGCCGCTCGGAGTTCTACCGCGAGGGCCGTGTGCCGCTGCACACCCTGCGCGCGAACGTCGACTACGGCTTCTTCGAGGCCAAGACGACCTTCGGCCGCATCGGTGTGAAGGTCTGGATCTACAAGGGCGACGTCAAGAACATCGCCGAGGTCCGCGCTGAGAACGCCGCTGCCCGCTCGGGCAACCGCCCGGCCCGTCCCGAGGGTGGTCGTCCCGCCCGCGGTGGCGAGCGCCGTGGTGGCGAGCGCGGTGGCCGCGGCCGTCGCCCCGCCGCGTCCGAGGCCCCCGCGGCCGCGGCCGCGGAGGCTCCGGCTGCCGAGAACACCGGAACGGAGGCCTGACTCCAATGCTGATCCCCCGTCGGGTCAAGCACCGCAAGCAGCACCACCCCAAGCGCCGTGGCGCTGCCAAGGGTGGCACCGAGCTCGCCTTCGGCGAGTACGGCATCCAGGCCGTCACCCCGGCCTACGTGACGAACCGGCAGATCGAGTCCGCTCGTATCGCCGTCACCCGTCACATCAAGCGTGGCGGCAAGGTCTGGATCAACATCTACCCGGACCGTCCGCTCACCAAGAAGCCGGCCGAGACCCGCATGGGTTCCGGTAAGGGTTCGCCCGAGTGGTGGATCGCGAACGTGCACCCGGGTCGGGTCATGTTCGAGCTGTCGTACCCCAACGAGAAGGTGGCTCGTGAGGCGCTGACCCGCGCAGCTCACAAGCTCCCGATGAAGTGCCGGATCATCCGGCGCGAGGCAGGTGAGAGCTGATGTCGGCCGGCACCAAGGCTGCTGACCTCCGCGAGCTGGACAACGAGGGTCTCGTTGCCAAGCTCCGTGAGGCCAAGGAGGAGCTGTTCAACCTCCGCTTCCAGGCGGCGACCGGGCAGCTCGACAACCACGGACGGCTCAAGCTCGTCCGTAAGGACATCGCGCGGATCTACACCCTGATGCGCGAGCGCGAGCTGGGCATCGAGACGGTGGAGAACGCCTGATGACTGAGAACACCAACGAGACGCGCGGTTTCCGCAAGACCCGTGAGGGTCTCGTCGTCAGCGACAAGATGGACAAGACCGTCGTCGTCGCCGTCGAGGACCGCGTCAAGCACGCTCTGTACGGCAAGGTCATCCGCCGTACGAACAAGCTGAAGGCGCACGACGAGGCGAACGCCTGCGGCATCGGCGACCGGGTCCTCCTCGCGGAGACCCGCCCGCTGTCCGCGACGAAGCGCTGGCGCGTCGTCGAGATCCTCGAGAAGGCCAAGTAACGAAGTTGATGCGGTACGGCCGTATGTGCACCAGGCCCCTCGCGGGCGCTGGTGTGAGCAGCGGCCGGCCCGTCAGCTCTCGTTGACGATCAGGAGAAAGCTGTGATCCAGCAGGAGTCGCGACTGCGAGTCGCCGACAACACGGGCGCGAAGGAAATCCTTTGCATCCGCGTTCTCGGTGGTTCCGGTCGCCGCTACGCCGGCATCGGGGACGTCATCGTCGCGACCGTCAAGGACGCGATCCCCGGCGGTTCGGTGAAGAAGGGTGACGTCGTCAAGTGCGTCGTCGTCCGTACCGTGAAGTCGCGTCGTCGTCCGGATGGCTCGTACATCCGCTTCGACGAGAACGCCGCGGTCGTTCTGAAGAACACCGATGGTGACCCCCGTGGTACCCGCATCTTCGGCCCGGTGGGCCGCGAGCTGCGTGACAAGAAGTTCATGAAGATCATCTCGCTTGCGCCGGAGGTGCTCTAACCCATGGCGAACAGCATGAAGATCAAGAAGGGTGACCTGGTTCAGGTCATCACCGGCAAGGACCGCGGCAAGCAGGGCAAGGTCATTCAGGCCATGCCCGCTGAGAACAAGGTCCTGGTCGAGGGTGTGAACCGGGTCAAGAAGCACACCAAGCCGGGCCCGGGCACTCAGGGTGGCATCGTCACCGTCGAGGCCCCGGTGCACGTCTCCAACGTCCAGCTGGTCGTGGAGAAGGACGGCAAGAAGGTCGTCACCCGCGTTGGCTACCGCTTCGATGACGAGGGCAACAAGATCCGCGTTGCCAAGCGAACCGGTGAGGACATCTGATGTCTGAGACGACTGTTGAGAAGGTGACCCCCCGTCTCAAGGAGCGTTACAACTCCGAGATCAAGGGTCAGCTGCAGGAGCAGTTCTCGTACGAGAACGTCATGCTGACGCCCGGCCTGGTCAAGGTCGTCGTCAACATGGGTGTCGGCGAGGCCGCCCGTGACAGCAAGCTGATCGAGGGCGCGATCCGCGACCTCACCGCCATCACCGGTCAGAAGCCGGCGGTGACGAAGGCTCGCAAGTCCATCGCGCAGTTCAAGCTGCGTGAGGGCCAGCCGATCGGCACCCACGTCACCCTCCGCGGTGACCGCATGTGGGAGTTCCTGGACCGTCTGGTGTCGCTGGCCCTGCCGCGTATCCGTGACTTCCGTGGCCTCTCCCCGAAGCAGTTCGACGGCCGTGGCAACTACACCTTCGGTCTGACCGAGCAGGTCATGTTCCACGAGATCGACCAGGACAAGGTCGACCGTCAGCGCGGTATGGACATCACCGTCGTGACCACCGCCCAGACCGACGACGAGGGCCGGGCGCTCCTGCGCGCTCTGGGCTTCCCGTTCAAGGAGGCGTAACCACATGGCGAAGAAGTCCCTCATCGCGAAGGCCGAGCGCAAGCCGAAGTTCGGCGTCCGGGCCTACACCCGGTGCCAGCGCTGCGGCCGTCCGCACTCGGTGTACCGCAAGTTCGGCCTCTGCCGTGTCTGCCTTCGTGAGATGGCGCACCGCGGCGAGCTGCCGGGCGTGACCAAGAGCTCCTGGTAGTCCAGGACCTCGCGGTAATGCCATAGCGAAGCAGGTGTGCCCGACCCCACAGCGCCCCTTTTTTGGGGCTGCGTACGGAATCCCGTAGGGTAGTGAGGTCGGGCCCCCTGTCGCGGGAGCTCCATAGCTGCCGTCGACCCTCTTCGGAGGGCTCGCACCCAGTCTTACGACGCCGCAGGTCCCCTGCGTCTGTGCCCCTGCCGCACTCCTCGGAGTGCGGCGGGGGGACCTGGCGCGGAGAAACCACGGCGAGAGAGGCCTGAGGCCATCATGACCATGACCGACCCCATCGCAGACATGCTCACGCGTCTGCGTAACGCTAACTCGGCGTACCACGATTCCGTGGCGATGCCGGCCAGCAAGATCAAGGCGCACGTCGCCGAGATCCTGCAGCAGGAGGGGTACATCTCCTCCTACAAGGTTGAGGAGCCCGTTGAGGGCGAGGTCGGCAAGAAGCTGACCATCGAGCTCAAGTTCGGCCCCAACCGTGAGCGCTCGATCGCTGGCATCAAGCGGATCAGCAAGCCGGGCCTGCGGGTCTACGCAAAGTCCACCAACCTGCCGAAGGTGCTCGGCGGCCTGGGCGTGGCGATCATCTCCACGTCCTCGGGTCTCCTCACCGACAAGCAGGCCGCCAAGAAGGGCGTAGGCGGAGAAGTTCTCGCCTACGTCTGGTAATTCGGGAAACGGAGGTACAGCAATGTCGCGCATTGGACGGCTGCCCATCCAGGTCCCCGCTGGCGTGGACGTCACCATCGATGGCCGGGCGGTCTCGGTGAAGGGCCCCAAGGGCTCCCTCACCCACGTTGTCGCCGCGCCGATCGAGATCGGTAAGGGCGAGGACGGCACGCTGCTCGTCACCCGCCCCAACGACGAGCGTCTGTCGAAGGCCCTGCACGGCCTTTCCCGCACGCTGGTGGCGAACATGATCACCGGCGTGACCGCGGGCTACCGCAAGTCGCTGGAGATCAGCGGTGTCGGCTACCGAGTTCTGGCGAAGGGCTCCGACATGGAGTTCCAGCTGGGCTACAGCCACCCGATCCTGGTCGAGGCCCCTGAGGGCATTTCCTTCGTCGTCGAGTCGGCCACCAAGTTCCACGTGGACGGCATCGACAAGCAGAAGGTCGGCGAGGTCGCCGCGAAGATCCGCAAGCTGCGCAAGCCCGACCCGTACAAGGCCAAGGGCGTCAAGTACGCGGGCGAGGTCATCCGCCGCAAGGTCGGAAAGAGTGGTAAGTAAGCGATGAGCGTCTCTGTCAAGATCGGCAAGGGCAACGCCTACAAGAGCGCCGCTCGCAAGCGCCGCGCGATCCGCGTTCGCAAGCGCGTCGTCGGCACCGAGGTGCGTCCGCGCCTCGTCGTGACGCGCTCGAACCGTCACATGGTCGCCCAGGTCATCGACGACGCCAAGGGTCACACCCTGGCGTCGGCGTCCACCCTCGACGTGTCCATCAAGGGCGCCGAGGGCGACAAGACCGAGCTGGCCAAGAAGGTCGGGAGCCTGGTCGCCGAGCGCGCCAAGGCCGCCGGCATCGAGTCGGTCGTCTTCGACCGCGCGGGCAACCGGTACGCCGGCCGCATCGCCGCCCTGGCGGACGCGGCTCGCGAGGCCGGGCTCGACTTCTAAGCCGCTCGTCGACTCAGTCGACGGACGTAATCGAGAGAGGTAATTCCAATGGCTGGACCCCAGCGCCGCGGTAGCGGCGCCGGCGGTGGCACCGGCGGTGGCGAGCGGCGCGACCGTAAGCGTGACGACCGGGGCAACGCCCCCGCCGTCGAGAAGACCGCTTACGTCGAGCGCGTTGTCGCGATCAACCGTGTCGCCAAGGTTGTCAAGGGTGGTCGTCGTTTCAGCTTCACCGCGCTGGTCGTGGTGGGCGACGGTGACGGCACCGTGGGTGTCGGTTACGGGAAGGCGAAGGAGGTTCCGGCCGCCATCGCCAAGGGTGTTGAGGAGGCCAAGAAGAACTTCTTCAAGGTCCCCCGTATCCAGGGCACCATCCCGCACCCGATCCAGGGTGAGAAGGCCGCCGGCGTCGTGCTCCTGAAGCCCGCCGCCCCCGGTACCGGTGTTATCGCCGGTGGTCCGGTGCGCGCCGTCCTGGAGTGCGCCGGCATTCACGACATCCTGTCGAAGTCGCTCGGCTCGGACAACGCGATCAACATCGTGCACGCCACCGTGGCTGCTCTGAAGGGCCTCGTGCGCCCCGAGGAGATCGCCGCTCGTCGTGGCCTGCCGCTGGAGGACGTGGCTCCCGCTGCTCTGCTGCGGGCGCGTGCTGCAGGGGTGAGCGCCTGATGGCTCGCCTGAAGATCACGCAGACCAAGTCGTACATCGGCAGCAAGCAGAATCACCGTGACACCCTGCGTTCGCTTGGTCTCAAGCGCATGCACGACGTCGTGGTGAAGGAGGACCGTCCCGAGATCCGCGGGATGGCCCAAACGGTCCGTCACCTGGTGACGGTTGAGGAGGTGGACTGATCATGGGCGACAACCCGATCAAGATCCACAACCTGCGTCCCGCCCCGGGTGCCAAGACCGACAAGATCCGCGTGGGTCGTGGTGAGGCCTCCAAGGGTAAGACCGCCGGTCGTGGTACCAAGGGCACCAAGGCCCGCTACCAGGTTCCGCAGCGCTTCGAGGGTGGCCAGATGCCGCTCCACATGCGCCTGCCGAAGCTGAAGGGCTTCAAGAACCCGTTCAAGATCACGTTCCAGGTCGTCAACCTCGACAAGCTGGCCGAGCTCTACCCGCAGGGTGGAGAGGTCACCGTCGAGGACCTGGTCGCCAAGGGCGCGGTTCGCAAGAACTCCCTCGTCAAGGTGCTCGGCACCGGCGAGATCTCGGTTGCGCTGCAGGTGACGGTCGACGCCGTCTCCGGTTCCGCCGCCGAGAAGATCACCGCCGCGGGCGGTACCGTCACCGAGCTCGTCTGAGCCCGCTGACTTCCGTGCGAGCCCCGCACCTCCTTCGGGAGGTGCGGGGCTCGCGCGTTTTCCGGGCATTCCGTTGACGTGTCCTCGTTCTTTTGTGTGGCAAACCCGGGCATCCCGTACCCCGTGAGTGGGGGAGGGGCGGTACGCGCTTCTTCCGAGTGGCTGCGCACTGTTAGAGTCCGTGGAGTTCCCTTGTAGGCTGCGCGTAGGCTCGCCTGTGCCGTCTGTACGGGAGCCCGTACCGCCAAAACTCCCATTCAGGACCGACCCTCCCGCCGACGACGCGCGGGAGGCGCAGGAGGCACCGTGCTCAGTGCGTTCGCGCGGGCGTTCCAGACGCCCGACCTGCGCAAGAAGCTGCTGTTCACGCTGGGCATCATGGTGCTGTTCCGCCTGGGCTCACACATTCCGATCCCCGGCGTGAGCTTCACGGCCGTGAACGAGTGTGTGAAGGACACCAAGAACAACGGCCTCTTCGGGCTCGTCAACCTGTTCAGTGGTGGCGCGCTCCTCCAGCTGACGATCTTCGCGCTCGGCATCATGCCGTACATCACCGCGAGCATCATCCTCCAGCTCCTCACGGTCGTGATCCCGCGACTGGAAGCGCTGAAGAAGGAGGGCCAGGCCGGCCAGACGAAGATCACCCAGTACACCCGCTACCTGACCATCGCGCTCGCCGTGCTCCAGGGCACCGGCATCGTGGCGACGGCCTCCAGCGGCGCGCTGTTCTCCGGCTGCCCGGTGGGCAACCAGATCGTCCCGGACACGAGCGTGTTCCGGATCGCCGTCATGGTGATCACGATGACCGCCGGCACCACGGTGATCATGTGGCTGGGCGAGCTGATCACGGACCGCGGCATCGGCAACGGCATGTCGCTGCTGATCTTCACCTCGATCGCCGCGCAGTTCCCGTCCTCGATGTGGGCGATCAAGGGCTCCGGCACCATCGGTGGCGGCTGGGTCGAGTTCCTGTCCGTGGTCGCGGTCGGCATCATCGTTGTGATGCTGGTCATCTTCGTCGAGCAGGCCCAGCGCCGGATCCCGGTGCAGTACGCGAAGCGGATGATCGGCCGGCGGGCGTTCGGCGGCACGTCGACCTACATCCCGCTCAAGGTGAACCAGGCCGGTGTCATCCCGGTCATCTTCGCCTCGTCGCTGCTGTACATCCCGGCCCTGGTGGTCCAGCTGACCGGTAGCCAGTCGGGCTGGGCGGTGTGGGTCACCCAGCACTTCGTCAAGGGCGACCACCCGATCTACATGGCGACCTACTTCCTGCTGATCGTCTTCTTCGCCTTCTTCTACGTCGCGATCTCCTTCAACCCCGAAGAAGTTGCCGACAATATGAAGAAGTATGGTGGCTTCATCCCGGGCATCCGGGCCGGCCGACCGACGGCCGAGTACCTGAACTACGTGCTGACCCGAATCACGTGGCCGGGTTCGCTCTACCTGGGCCTGATCGCGTTGATCCCGATGATCGCCCTGGTCGCCTTCGGACAGCAGACCAACTTCCCGTTCGGCGGCACCAGCGTGCTCATCGTCGTCGGCGTCGGACTCGAAACTGTGAAGCAGATCGAGAGCCAGCTCCAGCAGCGCAATTACGAAGGGTTCCTCCGCTGATGCGTATCGTCCTCGTTGGTCCTCCCGGGGCCGGGAAGGGTACTCAGGCGCACCTGCTCGCCAAGACCCTGTCCATTCCCCACATCTCCACCGGCGACCTGTTCCGCGCCAACATCGGTCAGGGCACCCCGCTGGGGCTCGAGGCCAAGAGCTACATGGACGCGGGCCGCCTGGTGCCGGATGAGGTCACCATCGGGATGGCCAAGGACCGCATGCTCCAGGAGGACGCCGCAGGCGGCTTCCTGCTCGACGGCTTCCCCCGCAACCTCGGCCAGGCCAAGGCGCTCGACGAGTTCCTCGCCGAGCAGGGGATCAAGCTGGACGGCGTGCTGGACCTGGAGGTCCCCGAGGACGAGGTGGTCCGCCGGATCGCCGGCCGCCGCCTGTGCCGCAACGACGGGGGCCACGTCTTCCACGTGGACTACAACCCGCCGAAGGCCGCGGGCGTCTGCGACGAGTGCGGCGGCGAGTTGTACCAGCGCTCGGACGACACCGAGGACAAGGTGCGCACCCGGCTGGAGGTCTACCACACGGAGACCGAGCCGATCATCGACTACTACGTCCAGCAGGGCCTGGTGGCGACCATCTCGGCCCTCGGCAAGGTGGACGAGGTCACCCGGCGCGCGATCGAGGCGCTGAAGCAGGACAACTGAGTTTCCCGGCGACGCCGTACGGCCGCGCTCCCCGATCCCGGGCGGCGCGGCCGTACGGCGTCGTACGGTGGTAGGCAGTGGCAAACAGAACGTGGAAGGCGTGACCAGATGGTGGAGATCAAGACCCCCGAGCAGATCGCGAAGATGCGAGCGGCCGGGCTGGTCGTCGCCGAGGCGCTGAAGGCCTGCCGGGAGGCGGTCGCCCCGGGGGTGACCACCCAGGAGCTCAACGACATCGCGGACAAGGTCATCACCGACCACGGTGCGACCTCCAACTTCCGCGCCGACCACGGCGGTCTGTGGTTCCCCGGGGTGATCTGCGCCTCGGTGAACAACGAGGTCGTGCACGGCATCCCCGGTGACCGGGTGCTCCAGGAGGGCGACGTCATCTCGATCGACTGCGGCGCCATCCTGGACGGCTGGCACGGCGACGCGGCGATCACCGTGGCGGTCGGCGAGGTCCGCCCCGAGGTCGAGATGCTGAGCCGGGTGACCGAGGGCTCGATGTGGGCCGGCATCGCCCAGATGAAGAAGAACAACCGCCTGGTCGACGTCTCCAAGGCGATCGAGGGCTTCATCCGCCGCCAGCCGCTGCCCCCCAAGGGCAAGTGGGGCATCACCGAGGGCTACGGCGGCCACGGCATCGGCACCGCGATGCACATGGAGCCGCACGTGCTGAACTACGTCGAGCGCGGCCGCGGCAAGGGCCCGAAGCTGATCCCCGGCACCGTCCTGGCGATCGAGCCGATGGTCTCGCTGGGCACCCCGCACACCGCCGTGCTGGAGGACGACTGGACGGTCGTCACCAACGACGGCACCTGGGCCTCGCACTGGGAGCACTCGGTGGCCGTCACCGAGCAGGGCCCGCTGGTCCTGACGGCCTTCGACGGCGGCAAGGCGGAGCTCGCGAAGCTGGGCATCACCGCCGCCCCGGACCCGCTCGGCTAGTCTCACGACGGTCGGCTGAGCGGCCAACTTCCGCTGCTGACAACGGATCAGGGCCCTGGGGGTTTGGACCTCCAGGGCTTTTGTCCTATTTTTATCGGCTGGCAGTGGCTTCAGTAGCGGCTTCAGCAGCTTCGATCGATCGGGAGAGTGCAGTGCTCAAGGGATTCCGCGACTTCATGATGCGCGGCAACGTGGTCGACATGGCGGTCGGTGTCGTCATCGGCGCCGCGTTCACCGGCGTGGTGACCGGCTTCGTGTCGGCCTTCCTCACCCCGCTGGTCGGCGTCGTGGTCGGCGCGGCCGGCGACTTCAGCTCGTACAAGGCGACGGTGGCCGGGGTCACGTTCCCGTACGGCCAGTTCCTCAACGTGCTGATCGCCTTCGTGATGACCGCGGCGGTGCTGTACTTCTGCGTCGTGCTGCCGGTCACCAAGGCGACCGCGCGGTACATGCCGAAGAAGCCGAAGACCCCCAAGCGGCCCTGCCCCGAGTGCCTGACCGAGATCCCCGAGGCCGCCCGCCGCTGCGCGGCCTGCACCGCCCACGTCGAGCCGCTGAAGGTCACCGCCGGGTTCTGACCCGCCGGGACCAGCCGGAACGTCACGACGGCTGCCTTCGGGGGATCTCGTTTTGGCCCACCGGACGCGCTGGCGTAGGATGGACCGTCGGCTCACTCGTAGCGTGCTTCAGCACGCCCTCTTCCCTTCGGGGGCGGGGTGAACCCAGGTTCGCACGAGCGTGCCGCATACGGTAGCCGGTCCCGGAAGGTGGATCTCGCAGTTCATGGCTAAGAAGCAAGGCGCCATTGAGATCGAGGGCACCGTGATCGAGTCTCTTCCGAACGCGATGTTCAGGGTCGAGCTGCAGAACGGTCACAAGGTCCTCGCGCACATCAGTGGCAAGATGCGCATGCACTACATCCGCATCCTGCCGGACGACCGGGTCGTCGTGGAGCTCAGCCCCTACGACCTCACGCGCGGGCGGATCGTCTACCGCTACAAGTAAGAACGTCAGATCTAGACCCGGAGAACCTGAACATGAAGGTCAAGCCGAGCGTCAAGAAGATCTGCGACAAGTGCAAGGTGATCCGCCGCCACGGCCGGGTCATGGTGATCTGCGACAACCTGCGCCACAAGCAGCGCCAGGGCTGATCTCTCCCCAGCATTTCTCGTAGTACTTCGCGCGACGCGAAAACGTCATAAGTGGGCTACCCGATCCGTCCCAGTGAAGGGACGGACTGCCGCCCCCGGTCAGAGGCCGGGGCTCCATCGTCGAGAGGCGAAGGAGTAGGTAGCACGCAAGACCTCTGAAGAAATACAGGAGCCTTGAATGGCACGCCTCGCCGGCGTTGATCTCCCCCGTGAGAAGCGGATCGAGATCGCCCTTACCTACGTGTACGGCATCGGCCGTACCCGCGCCCAGCAGACCCTGGCCGAGACCGGTGTCAACCCGGATGTCCGCGTTCGCGACATCTCCGAGGAAGACCTCGTCAAGCTGGGCCAGTACCTCGACGCCAACTACACGGTCGAGGGTGACCTCCGCCGTGAGGTGGCCGCCGACATCCGCCGCAAGGTCGAGATCGGCTGCTACGAGGGTCTGCGTCACCGCCGCGGCCTGCCGGTCCGCGGTCAGCGCACCCACACCAACGCGCGTACCCGCAAGGGCCCGCGTCGCGCGATCGCCGGTAAGAAGAAGCCGGGCAAGAAGTAGTCCGTCCCGTAACCGGACATCCCTCCGGCCCGCGGGTCAGCGGACCGACCACCTCAGTAGGAGAACAGACTTATGCCCCCCAAGGGTCGTCAGGCTGCCGGCGCGAAGAAGATCCGCCGCAAGGAAAAGAAGAACGTCGCTCACGGCCACGCGCACATCAAGAGCACGTTCAACAACACCATCGTTTCGATCACCGACCCTGCGGGCAACGTGATCTCCTGGGCCTCCGCCGGTCACGTCGGCTTCAAGGGCTCGCGCAAGTCCACCCCGTTCGCCGCGCAGATGGCCGCCGAGGCCGCTGCCCGTCGCGCGCAGGAGCACGGCATGCGCAAGGTTGACGTCTTCGTCAAGGGTCCGGGCTCCGGCCGCGAGACCGCGATCCGCTCGCTCCAGGCCACCGGCCTGGAGGTCGGCTCGATCCAGGACGTCACCCCCACCCCGCACAACGGCTGCCGTCCGCCGAAGCGCCGCCGCGTCTGACGCAGCGCCTTCGGGCTCGCAGTACCTGCTTTGAACCTTCGTACGGGGTCCCACGCGGTGATTCGTCGCTGTTCGCGGGACCCCGTACGCTTGGTCCTGTCGGCATCAAATAGTGGGTGCCGAAGACAACTGGAGGAATCCCCCCATGCTTATCGCTCAGCGCCCCTCGCTGACCGAAGAGGTCGTCGACGAGTTCCGCTCGCGGTTCGTGATCGAGCCGCTGGAGCCGGGCTTCGGCTACACCCTCGGCAACTCCCTGCGCCGCACGCTCCTGTCGTCGATCCCGGGTGCCGCTGTCACCAGCATCCGCGTCGACGGCGTCCTGCACGAGTTCACCACCGTGCCGGGCGTCAAGGAGGACGTGACCGACCTCATCCTCAACATCAAGCAGCTGGTCGTCTCCTCGGAGCACGACGAGCCGGTCGTGATGTACCTGCGCAAGCAGGGCCCGGGTGTCGTCACCGCCGCCGACATCGCCCCGCCGGCGGGTGTCGAGGTGCACAACCCGGAGCTGGTCCTCGCCACGCTGAACGGCAAGGGCAAGCTGGAGATGGAGCTGACCGTCGAGCGCGGTCGCGGCTACGTCTCCGCCGTCCAGAACAAGGCCTCCGGCCAGGAGATCGGCCGCATCCCGGTCGACTCGATCTACAGCCCCGTGCTGAAGGTCACCTACAAGGTCGAGGCCACCCGTGTCGAGCAGCGGACCGACTTCGACAAGCTGATCGTCGACGTCGAGACCAAGCCCGCCATGCGTCCGCGTGACGCCATGGCCTCGGCAGGCAAGACCCTGGTGGAGCTGTTCGGTCTCGCCCGCGAGCTGAACATCGACGCCGAGGGCATCGACATGGGCCCGTCCCCGACGGACGCCGCCCTGGCCGCCGACCTGGCGCTGCCGATCGAGGAGCTGGAGCTCACCGTCCGCTCCTACAACTGCCTCAAGCGCGAGGGCATCCACACCGTGGGTGAGCTCGTCGCCCGCTCCGAGGCCGACCTGCTCGACATCCGCAACTTCGGTGCGAAGTCGATCGACGAGGTCAAGGCGAAGCTGGCCGGCATGGGCCTGGCCCTCAAGGACAGCCCGCCCGGGTTCGACCCGACCGCCGCCGCCGACGCCTTCGGCGCCGACGACCTGGACGACGCGGGTTACGCCGAGACCGAGCAGTACTAAGAGATTTGGCCGCGGGGGCGGTTCCACCGAACCGCCCCCGTCGTCGTGAAAGTCGTCCGGGCAACAGTGCCCGGACGCCCGCTGCGGTACCTGATACGGCCGTAGTCGGAGATTCAAGGAGTCATCCATGCCGCGTCCCACCAAGGGTGCCCGCCTCGGCGGCGGCCCGCACCACGAGCCGCTGCTGCTCGCCGGTCTGTGCCGGGAGCTGTTCCAGTACGGCCGCATCACCACGACCGAGGCCAAGGCCCGTCGGATGCGCCCGCTGGCGGAGAAGCTGATCACCAAGGCGAAGAAGGGCGACATCCACAACCGTCGCCTGGTGCGCAAGACGATCACCGACATCGCCGTGCTGCACACCCTCTTCACCGAGATCGCGCCGCGCTACGAGAACCGCCCGGGTGGTTACACCCGTATCACCAAGATCGGTCCCCGTCGTGGCGACAACGCCCCGATGGCCGTGATCGAGCTGGTCGAGGCGCTGACCGTCGCGCAGACCGCCGTCGGCGAGGCCGAGGGCGCCACCAAGCGCGCCGTCAAGGAGGCCGACGCCAAGGTCGAGGCCAAGGCCGACGAGGCCGTCGAGGCCGAGCAGGCCTGACACCGCTAGGTGTGGTCGCGGGCCCGCTCTCCCATCCGTGGGGGAGCGGGCCCGTTCCTTCTGTCTGGAGTGGATTGTGGTCAACGATTGCGCCGAGCAGCCGCCGGTGAAGGACGGCCCGGCCGACGGGTGCGTCCGGGTCCGGCTCGATCTCGCCTACCAGGGCGCCGAGTTCTCCGGCTGGGCCCGCCAGCGCGGCGGCCGCCGGACGGTCCAGGAGGAGATCGAGAGCGCGCTGCAGATCGTCACCCGCAGCCCCGAGCTGTTCCCGCTGACCGTGGCCGGGCGCACCGACGCCGGGGTGCACGCCCGCGGCCAGGTCGCGCACGTCGACCTGCCGGCCGAGCTGTGGGAGGCGCACCGCGAGAAGCTGATGCGTCGGCTGGCCGGCCGGCTGCCCGGGGACATCCGGATCTACCGGGTCGGCGAGGCGCCGGCCGGGTTCGACGCCCGCTTCTCGGCGATCTGGCGCCGCTACGCCTACCGGGTCGCCGACCACCCCGGCGGGGTCGACCCGCTGCTGCGCGGGCACGTGCTCTGGCACGACCGCCCGCTGGACGTCGACCGGATGAACGAGGCCGCGAAGCTGCTGCTCGGCGAGCACGACTTCGCCGCGTACTGCAAGAAGCGTGAGGGCGCCACCACCATCCGCACCCTGCTGGAGCTGCACTGGGACCGCGTCCCGGTGGACTCCTACGCCGCCCAGGAGGGCTCGCTGGCGGTCGCCACCGTCCGCGCCGACGCGTTCTGCCACAACATGGTCCGGGCGCTGGTCGGGGCGATGCTGCTGGTCGGCGACGGGCACCGGCCGGTGGAGTTCCCCGGCGAGGTGCTGGCCGGCGGGGTCCGCAACTCGGCCGTCAACGTGATCCGGCCGTACGGGCTCACCCTTGAGGAAGTCGGCTACCCGCCGGACGACCGGCTCGCCGAGCGGAACCGCCAGGCCAGGCGGCTGCGCACACTGCCCGGTCAGCCGCCCGTCGGGTAATCCGTTTGGGCCGGGCGCGTCGGCTTGGGACAATCGTCCGCATGGGACACGTCGAGATTTCGCACCTGGAGTACTACCTGCCGGACGGGCGGGTGCTGTTCGACGACGCGTCCTTCCGGGTCGGCGAGGGCGCCGCGGTCGCCCTGGTCGGCGCCAACGGGGCCGGCAAGACCACCCTGCTGCGGATGATCGCGGGGGACCTCCAGCCGCACGGCGGCACGGTGACGATCAGCGGCGGGCTCGGCGTGATGCGCCAGTTCGTCGGCACCACCGGCCGCGAGGACGAGCGGGCCACCCCGGGCGCGCTGGCGCCGGACGCCTCGGTCCGCGACCTGCTGGTGTCCGTCGCCCCCGAGCGGATCGCCGTCGCCGCCCGCGCGGTGGACGCCGCCGAACTGGCGATGATCGCCCAGGACGACGAGAAGACCCAGATGGCCTACGCCCAGGCGCTCTCCGACTGGGCCGACGTCGGCGGCTACGACTACGAGACCGACTGGGACGTCTGCACCATGGCGGCCCTCGGGATGCCCTTCGACAAGGCCCAGTGGCGCGGCCTGAACACCCTCTCGGGCGGTGAGCAGAAGCGGCTCGTCCTGGAGGCGCTGCTGCGCGGCCCCGAAGAGGTGCTGCTGCTCGACGAGCCCGACAACTACCTGGACGTCCCGGGCAAGCGCTGGCTGGAGGAGGCCCTCAAGGCCACCTCGAAGACCGTCCTGTTCATCTCGCACGACCGCGAGCTGCTCTCCGAGGCAGCCGACAAGATCATCGCCGTCGAGTCCGGCGCGGCCGGGAGCAGTGTCTGGGTGCACGGCGGCGGCTTCGACAGCTTCCACGAGGCCCGCAAGGACCGCTTCGCGCGCTTCGAGGAGCTGGGCCGGCGCTGGGACGAGGAACACGCCAAGCTCAAGAAGCTGGTCGTCACCCTGCGCCAGGCGGCCTCCGTCAGCCACGCGCTCGCCACCCGCTACGCCGCCGCCCAGACCCGGCTGAAGAAGTTCGAGGAGGCCGGCCGCCCGGAGGAGCCCCCGCGCGAGCAGAGCATCACCATGCGGCTCAAGGGCGGGCGGACCGGCGTGCGCTCCTTCACCGTGGAGCAGCTGGAGCTCACCGGCCTGATGAAGCCCTTCGACCTGGAGGTGTTCTACGGCGAGCGGGTCGGCGTGCTCGGCTCCAACGGCTCCGGCAAGTCGCACTTCCTGCGGCTGCTCGCGGGCGACGCGAGCGTCGCGCACACCGGCACCTGGAAGCTCGGCGCCCGGGTCGTCCCCGGCCACTTCCGGCAGACCCACGCCCACCCGGAGCTGTTCGGCCGGACGGTGCGCTCGATCGTCGAGGAGGAGCACGCGCTCAGCCGCAGCGCCGCGATGGGCGCGCTGCGCCGCTACGAGCTGGACCGGCAGGAGGAGCAGAAGTTCGAGTCGCTGTCCGGTGGGCAGCAGGCCCGGCTGATGATCCTCAAGCTCGAACTCTCCGGTGTGACGGCCCTGTTGCTCGACGAGCCGACCGACAACCTGGACCTGGACAGCGCCGAGGCGCTGCAGGCCGGGCTGGAGGCCTTCGACGGCACCGTGCTGTGCGTCACCCACGACCGCTGGTTCGCCAAGACCTTCGACCGCTACCTGGTGTTCGGCGCCGACGGCCGGGTCTACGAGTCGCCCGAGCCGGTCTGGGACGTCAGCCGGGTGGAGCGCGAACGCTGAGTGACGGCGGGGGTGGGGGAAGCCGATTTTTGACCCCCACCCGCCCGCCCGGTAACCTGGACGCTTGATGTGCGTATTGGCTCGCTCTATCTCACGTGAGAGGTCGGTACGCCGGAGACATCAGGTTCGACGACCAGCGGTCCCCCTTGAATTGCGTCCAAGGTTGACCAGGCTGCTCTGCCGTCCCAGGTGCTCCTGTCAGGACTCACTCACTGAAAAGCGAAGGCATACGACCGTGCGTACGTACAGCCCCAAGCCCGGCGACGTCCAGCGTCAGTGGCACGTCATCGACGCGAACGACGTCGTGCTCGGCCGCCTGGCTTCCCAGGCCGCCAACCTCCTCCGGGGTAAGCACAAGGCGATCTACGCGCCGCACGTTGACACTGGTGACTTCGTCATCATCATCAACGCCGACAAGGTGCACCTGTCCGGTAACAAGAAGACCCAGAAGCTGGCCTACCGCCACTCTGGCTTCCCGGGTGGTCTGCGGTCGGTGCGCTACGACGACCTGCTGGCGAACAACCCGGAGAAGGCCGTCGAGAAGGCCATCAAGGGCATGATCCCCAAGAACAGCCTGGGCCGCCAGATGCTCTCGAAGCTGAAGGTCTACTCGGGCGACCAGCACCCGCACGCTGCCCAGCAGCCGGTGCCGTTCGAGATCACCCAGGTCGCGCAGTAATTCGGCCACCAAGCCCCCCAACACTGAAAAGAGCTGAGGAACACCGTGGCCGAGACCACTGAAACCACCGAGACCCTTGAGGTCGACTTCGACGAGGCCGTTGAGGCTGTCGAGGGCGAGTACACCTCCGAGGGCGAGTACACCTCCGAGTCGCTGGCCGGCCGCTTCGGCGAGGCCATCCCGGGCGCCGGCCTCGGCCGTCGCAAGGAGGCGATCGCCCGCGTGCGCATCGTCCCCGGCACCGGCCAGTGGAAGATCAACGGTCGCACCCTGGAGAACTACTTCCCCAACAAGGTGCACCAGCAGACCGTGAACGAGCCCTTCAAGCTCCTCGAGCTTGACGGCCGTTACGACGTCGTCGCCCGCATCTCCGGTGGCGGCGTCTCCGGCCAGGCCTACGCGCTGCGCCTCGGCGTGGCCCGTGCCCTGAACGAGGCCGACGTGGACAACAACCGCGGCGCGCTGAAGAAGGCCGGCTTCCTGACCCGTGACGCCCGCGCCGTCGAGCGCAAGAAGGCCGGTCTCAAGAAGGCCCGCAAGGCGCCGCAGTACAGCAAGCGCTAATCGCGCCCCTGGGGGTGCGGCCCGCCCTGGCGGCGCACCCCCTGGTTGCGCGAACCGTCGCCCCGGAGTACCACGTGTACTCCGGGGCGACGTGTTCCCCGGCTATCGTGCGGCGGCCGGGTGCCATCGGTTGGGTTCCGAGCAGTGGTGATGGAGGACGGGACAGTGGGACGACTCTTCGGTACGGACGGCGTGCGCGGGGTGGCCAACGTGGGCCTGACGGCCGAGCTCGCGCTCGGGCTGTCGGTCGCGGCGGCCCATGTGCTCGGCGAGGCCGGCGCCTTCGAGGGCCACCGGCCGGTCGCGGTGGTCGGTCGGGACCCGCGTGCCTCGGGCGAGTTCCTGGAGGCCGCCGTCATCGCCGGCCTGGCGAGCGCCGGCGTCGACGTGCTCCGGGTCGGCGTGCTGCCGACCCCGGCCGTGGCGTACCTCACCGGCGCGCTCGGCGCCGACTTCGGCGTGATGCTCTCCGCCAGCCACAACGCGATGCCCGACAACGGCATCAAGTTCCTCGCCCGCGGCGGCCACAAGCTGGACGACCGCATCGAGGACGCGATCGAGGCCCACTACCGCACGCACACGCTCGGCAGCGAGGACTGGAACCGGCCGACCGGCGCCGCCGTCGGCCGGGTGCGCGAGTACACCGAGGGCTTCGACAAGTACGTCGCCCACCTGATCGGCGTGCTGCCCAACCGCCTCGACGGCATCAAGGTCGTCATCGACGGCGCCCACGGCGCGGCCGCCTACGTCGCCCCCGAGGCCTTCGCCCGGGCCGGTGCCGAGGTCGTCCACACCCTGGGGGCGGAGCCCACCGGCCTCAACATCAACGACGGCGTCGGCTCCACCCACCTGGACCGGCTGCAGGCCGCCATGACGGAGTACCGCGCCGACCTCGGCATCGCCCTCGACGGCGACGCCGACCGCTGCCTGGCCGCCGACGCCGACGGCAACGAGGTGGACGGCGACCAGATCATCGCCATCCTGGCCGTCGCCATGAAGGACGCCGGCACCCTGCGCCGCAACACCGCGGTGGCCACCGTGATGTCCAACCTCGGCTTCAAGCTGGCGATGGAGCGCGAGGGCGTCGACCTGGTGGAGACCGCCGTCGGCGACCGCTACGTGCTGGAGGCGATGAAGGAGCACGGCTTCGCGCTGGGCGGCGAGCAGTCCGGCCACGTCATCCTGCTCGACCACGCCACCACCGGCGACGGCACCCTGACCGGCCTCATGCTGGGTGCCCGCCTGGCCAGCACCAAGCAGCCGCTGGCCGACCTGGCCGCCGTGATGACCCGTCTGCCGCAGCAGCTGATCAACGTCAAGGGCGTCGACAAGAGCCGGGTGAACACCAGCGTCGAGCTGGCCGCCGCGGTCGCCGAGGCCGAGGCCGAACTGGGCTCCACCGGCCGGGTGCTGCTGCGCCCGTCCGGCACCGAGCCGCTGGTCCGGGTCATGGTCGAGGCCGCCGACCCGGTGCAGGCCGAGTCCGTCGCGCAGCGGCTGGCCGAGGCCGTGCGGACGCACCTGGGCTGAGCCCGGCACGACGGAAGGGGCCCCGCCGCGGCCCCGCCGACGCCGAAGGGCTGCACATCGACGGCGTCCACGTGTGGAACTTCACCCGGGTCAAGGGCGGCGTCCGGGTGAGCACCGAGGAGA
>NZ_JBHXML010000013.1:0-2552 GCF_042720345.1 Kitasatospora sp. NPDC058478
GGCGCCTGCGGATCAGGATCCGCAGGCGCCCCGCCGTCGTCGTACGTCCCGTCCGGGTCAGCCGTACGACACGTTGGCGCACGGGTCGTCGTCGGCCGACCGGGCGGCGTTGGCGACGCTGCTGGGCACCGGGGCCGGAGCAGCCGGGGCGCCGGGCGACGCGGAGGCGGCCGGGTCGGCGGCACCGGCCGGATTGGCGGCGGCGAAGTCGTGGCCGAGCACCACGCTGACGCCCTTGCCGCCGGCCTGGACGGTGGCGCCCGGGAACAGCTTGGCGACCGCGTCGGCCGCGGCGCGCTCGCCCGCGCCGTACTCGACGACCGTGGTGGCGCGCGGCTTGCCGGCCGCGTTGCCGACGCTGGTCACGGTGTAGCCGGCACCCTTGACGGCCTCCGCGGCCTTGCCGCCGAGCCCGGTCGCGCCGGTGCCGTTGAGCACGGCGACCTTCACGTCGGCGGGCTTGGCCTCGCCGCTCTTGGCGTCCGGGACGGGGGTGGTGGCGGTGGGGCTGGGGGTGGCCTCGGCGGCGGGGGTGCCCGGTGCGGCGGAGTCCGCGGCGGTGGCGCTCGCGTCCTGGCCGTCCAGGGTGCGGTCGGCCTTGAGCGCGGCCCAGAGCTGGTCCGAGTCGGGGTGGAGCAGGGCGACCCGCGGGCCCTCGTAGCGCCACGGCGCCGTCACGAACTTGACGTCGTGCAGGTTGACGTCCTTGAGCGACATGGCGAAGGAGAGCAGCTTGGCCGCCGAGCCGAGGTCGGGGTCGACGGTGAGCGACTTGGTCGCGGCGTCGGCGAGCGGCAGCAGGGTGGTCGGGTCCATGCCGCGGGACTTGACCTCCTTGATGAGCGAGGAGAGGAAGGCCTGCTGACGCTTGGTGCGGCCGATGTCGGAGCCGTCGCCGATGCCGTGCCGCACCCGGACGAAGTCGAGCGCGGACTGGCCCTCCACCTTCTGCTTGCCCTTGGGGAAGACCAGCTTGCCCTTCTTGCCCAGGTTCGGGTTGAGATCGCCCTCGTGGATGTCGTTCGGCAGACAGACCTCGACGCCGCCGACCGCCTTGGTCATCGAGGCGAAGCCGTTGAAGTCCACCACGATGGTGTGGTCGACCCGCAGGTTGGTGAGCTTCTCGACGGCGTTCTGGGTGCAGGCCGGGTTGCCCTGGTCGGTGTCGCCCACCGAGAAGGCGCTGTTGAACATCACATTGGTCTGCTCCTTGGTCCACTTGCCGTTCGGGAGCTTGCACGCCGGGATGGTGACCAGGGAGTCGCGGGGGATGGAGATGCCGACGGCGTGCTTGTGGTCGGCGTAGACGTGCAGCAGGATCGCGGTGTCCGAGCGGGCGCCGCCGTCCCCGCCGCCGCCGAGGTCGCTGTTGCCGTTGCCGCGGCTGTCCGAGCCGATCAGCAGGACGTTGACCGGGCTGCGGCCCTGGGCGTCCGGCGCCGCGGCGGCCGGGCGGTCCTTGCTGAGGGCGTCGCCGTCGAAGGTGGTGAGGTTGCTGTTCAGGCGGTAGTAGACGGCGCAGCCGCCGAGGACCAGGAGGGCGGTGCAGCCGGCCGTCGCCCAGAGCACCTTCTCCTTGGTGCTGCGCTTGGCCTTGGGCTTCGCCCGGCTCGTACGGCTGGCCCGACCGGCCCGGCCTGCCTGATCCGGCCGACCGGCCCGGCCTGCCTGATCCGGCCGGCCGGCGTGGCCGCCGTCCGCCGGGCGGCCCTGCGCGGTGCGCTCCTCGGCTGTGCGGCCGCGGCCGTCGGGTATGTCGCCGTCGGGTATGCGGCCCTCCGGCGAGCCGCCGGCTGCCCGGCGCGGCGATTTTCCGGCTCCGGGGGAACCCCTGCGACCAGACACGTCGTCATCCTCCACAGTTGCCACGAAACCCCCGTCGGACCGGCGGGCGTGCGTGGCCGGGGCCGGAGCCGATCCGGGCAGGCCCGTCGCTAAACTTTTACACCGCTGTAGAAACTCAGTGGAGCATACTAGGCGCAGATGAGAAAACCACCTGGTCAGACCAGCGGATCCGGTCGGCCAGGCTCCTCTGTGCTGCTCAGAACCCGTACGAGGAGCACGATGACTCACCGGATCGCACGTTCGATAGCCGGCGCCCTGGTGGCACTGCTGGCCGCCGTCGGCCTCACCGCCGTGGCGTCGAGCGCGACGGCGACGGCCGCACCCCGGCCCGTCGCGGCCGCCGCCACCACCGTTTCCGTCACCGGCTCCGGCCCGGCCGCCCCGGCGGCGGGCCCGGCCGTCTCCGTCAGCACCCGGAGCGGTCAGACCGCGCCGGCCGCCCACCTCGCGGCCAAGGACGAGAAGAAGAAGTCGGGCTTCTTCGCCAAGCTCGGCAAGTTCCTGATCGTCGTGGTCATCCTGATCATCCTGTTCTTCGTGCTGCTGATCGTCGGCATCGTCTACGCCGCGAAGCGGATCTTCGGCCGCCGCAAGTGAGCTGTGGTGGCCCGCCCCGGCGCCGCAGCGGCACCCGGGGGGGGCACCCCGGGGCGGGTGGGCCGGGGGGGGGCCTGGCGCCGGTCCCGCGGAGGGCGGGCAGATGGTCA